>NZ_LWER01000182.1:0-50219 GCF_001634775.1 Sulfitobacter sp. HI0027 | reverse complement strand
CCGCCCTGCGCAAGCTGCGCGAGGCAGGTTTCCGGCTGGTCACGCTGACCAACTCGCCCCCCTCCCCCGCGCCGACACCTTTGGAGAAAGCCGGCATCGCTGACTTCTTCGACCGCAGCTTTAGCGTTGATGAGGTGGCAAAGTTCAAACCCCATCCGGCGACCTACCAGATGGTGGCCGATGCGTTGGACCTACAAACCGATGACCTTTGCATGGTGGCCTGCCATCTGTGGGACACCATCGGTGCGCAGGCGGCGGGCTGTCAGGGGGCCTTTCTGACCCGCCCCAACAACAACCTGATCAAGGCCGAAAACGTGCCGCAGCCGCACTACCTCTCGAACGATCTGGAGGATTTGGCCGAGCAGATCATCGCCGCGAACGGGGGCTGATCCTCAGCCCCCCATGCGCCGCGCCAGCCGCGTTTCAAGCTGCACCATCGCGTCATAGATCAGCACCGCAAACAGCCCCACCGCCAGCCCGCCTTGCACCACGAAAGCGGTGTTATTCGTCAGCAGCCCCGCGATGATCACCTCACCCAAGGTCCGCGCCGCCACGGTCGAGCCGATGGTCGCCGTGCCAAGTGCGATGACCACCGACAGCCGGATGCCCGTCAGCGTCACCGGCAGGGCAAGCGGCAGTTCCACCCGCCACAGCCGTTGCCAACGGCTCAGCCCGATGCCGCGCGCGGCCTCCATCGTTGCGGGCGGCAGATTGGTCAGCCCCGTCACCGCGTTCTCAAAAATCGGCAGAAGCCCATAGAGAAAGAGCGCCACCAGCGTTGGCCCGGCACCAAAGCCCAAGGCGGGCACGGCCAGCGCCAGAACCGCGACAGGCGGAAAGGTCTGCCCCATGTTGGTGATGGTGCGAGACAGCGGGCGGAACGCCGCGCCCGCTGGCCGGGTCACAAGGATCGCCAGCGTCACCGCCACCACCGTCGCCGCAGCCGAGGCCATCGCGACCAGCGCCAGATGGCTCAGCGAGAGCGACAGAAGAGAGGCGCGCGTGTAGATCACCGGACCATTGGCCGGGGCCAAAGGCGCAAGCAGCGGCGTGAACCACTCAGGCCGCAGGACCAAGGCCAGCAATACCGCCACCAGAAGCGGCCGCAGGAACCAGCTGATCCTCATGCGTGCTGCCCGGCCCGGGCGCGGATTGCGTCGAGGGTCACCCGACCCATCGGCACCCCGTCTTTCGCCACCGGCACCGCTGGGCGCCCCGTCCATAGGCAGGCCGAGAGCGCGTCGCGTAGGCTGGCGTCGGCGGACAGCAC
Source organism: Sulfitobacter sp. HI0027 (assembly GCF_001634775.1). Classification (NCBI taxonomy): domain Bacteria; kingdom Pseudomonadati; phylum Pseudomonadota; class Alphaproteobacteria; order Rhodobacterales; family Roseobacteraceae; genus Sulfitobacter; species Sulfitobacter sp. HI0027. The sequence goes on along the minus strand of NZ_LWER01000182.1, from coordinate 48,949 downwards.
TTCGCCTTCGGCGCTGCCCTCTTCCACCAACTCGGCGGCGGGGATCAGCGAGAGAAGCCGCAGGGGCCGCTCCACATCGCCGACCATATCCGCGACGAAATCCGTCGCGGGATCGGCGATGATCTCGGCGGGGGTGCCGTGCTGCACCAGATGCCCCCCGTCCATCACCGCCACCCGATCACCCAGCCGGATCGCCTCTTCCATGTCGTGGGTCACCAGCATGATGGTCGAGCCAAGCCGCTGCTGGATGTGCCGCAGGTCTTCTTGCGCGCGGGTGCGAATGATCGGGTCCAGCGCGCCAAAGGGTTCGTCCATCAACAAAAGATCGGGCCGCGAGGCCAAGGCCCGCGCCACACCGACACGCTGTTGCTGCCCGCCCGACAGTTCCGCCGGATAGCGGTCGCGGAATTGCGCAGGGTCCATCGAGAATAGCGCCAGCAGTTCATCCACCCGCGCCGCGATCTTGTCGCGTGGCCAGCCCAGCAGTTGCGGCACCGCGCCGATGTTGCGCCCCACAGTATGATGCGGGAACAGCCCGTGCCCTTGGATGGCATAGCCAATCCGCCGTCGCAGGATATGCGGCTTGACCGATAACGTAGACTCGCCATTGATCCGCACCTCGCCCGAGGTGGGTTCCTCCAACCGGTTGATCATCCGCAAAAGCGTGGTTTTGCCTGAGCCGGAGGTGCCGACGATCACCGTGATCGTGCCCGTCTCCACCGTCATCGACACGGAATCCACCGCGCGGATGTCGCCATAGGTCTTGGTAATGCGGTCGATCTCGATCATGTGCTGTCCTTTGGGGTCTTGCGGGTCAGTTCGACCAATATGTCCATCACGATGGCTGCCGTAAGCGCCAGCACCACCGTCGGCAAAGCACCCAGCAGGATCAGGTCGGTCGCGGTCTGGTTCAGCCCTTGGAAGACGAACGTGCCGAACCCGCCGCCGCCGATCAGCCCGGCGATGACCGCCAGCCCGATGTTCTGCACCAATACAATGCGCAGCCCGGTCAGGATGATCGGCAAGCCCAGCGGCAACTCTACCCGAAACAGACGCTGCAGCGGCGTCATCCCCATGCCCCGCGCGGCCTCAAGCGCGGCTGGCGGGGCGGATGCGAGCCCCGCAACCGTGTTGCCGACCACGGGCAGCAGCGAATAAAGCACCAGTGCGAGAAAGGCGGGCGCAAAGCCGATGCCCGCAATGCCAAGCGCCCGCGCGCCGGGCAAGTTCGCCCCAACCCAGCCGAGGATCGGGATCATCAAGCCGAACATGGCAAGCGAAGGGATGGTTTGCAAAAAGCTCAGCACCGGCAAGGTGGCACCGCGCAGACTGGCGAGGCGGTGGCAGAGCACCCCAAGCGGGAAGCCAATCACCGCTGCGGCGGCAAGCGAGCCGAAGGCCAGCCCGAGATGACGCAAGAATTCCCGCCCGAAAGCATCCGCCCGGCTGGCGTATTCCTGCATCACCGACAGGTCAGACAGCGCGCCCGACCACAGGATCGAGCCCAGCACCGCGAGCACCGCCACCAAAACACCGCCGCGCATCAGCGGCCCCGGTGCCATAGCGGCCAGCGCATCTGCCATGAGCAACATGAAAACGCCCAGCAGGCACCAAAAGCCCACCGAGGGCGAAACACGGGCATAGTCACCGGCCTCGGCCAGCAAACCGGACGCCCCTTGGGTCAGCAGCCACAGCAGACCGCCGACGCCCAAAGCCGCTCCTGCAATACGCAGGCTGTTCCGTCCTGCGGGGAGCCCCATGATCAGACCCGCAGCAATCGCGGCGAGCCCCGGCAGCACAACGGGCAGAGAGGCCACGCCCCATGCCATCACCCCTTCACCCGCCACAATCCGATTGGCGGCGAGGGTCATGAAAGGCACGCAAAGCGCCGCCGCGCCCAACACGGCGAACAAAAGCCCCGGCGCAGAAAACCCTGCGCCGGGGCCGGTCAATGTCCGCGTGGCGGAGATCAGTCCAGCACCCCGGTCTCGGTCAGATAAGCACGGGCCACGGCCTCGGCTGGCTCCCCGCCGACCTGAATGCGACCGTTAAGCTTTTGCAGTGTCGCCATGTCGAGCCCGGCGAAAATCGGGTTCAGCACCTCGGCGATCTGGGGGTATTCCTCCAGCACCTCGGCGCGGACGATGGGGGCGGGTTCATAGACTGGCTGCACGCCCTTGTCGTCTTCCATCACCACAAGGCCGGTCGCACCGACACCGCCATCGGTGCCATAGACCATCGCCGCGTTCACGCCCGATGTGCCACGCGCCGCCGCCTGAATGGTCGCCGCCGTGTCACCGCCCGACAGGATCACGGTCTGGTCTTGGGTCAGCTCAAAGCCATATGTCTCCTGCATCGCGGGCAGCACGGCGGGGGAGGACACGAATTCGGTCGAAGCGGCAAGCTTCACCTCACCGCCCTCGGCCACCCATGCGCCGAAATCGGACATGGTGGTGAGGTTGTTTTCCTCGGCCAGCGGGCCGGTCACGGCGATGGCCCAAGTGTTGTTGGCCGGGGCGGAATCGAGCCAAGTGACGTTATTCTCACCCCCATCCAATTCCTTGGCGCGGGCATGGGCCTTGGCCGCATCTTTCCAGACATCGCTTTCCGCTTCGTTAAAGAAGAAGGCCGCGTTGCCGGTGTATTCGGGGTAAATGTCGATCTGGTCGGACAGGATCGCTTCGCGCACGACCTGCGTGCCGCCCAGCTGCAGACGCCGCTCAACCGGCAGCCCTGCGTCTTCGAGCGCCAGTGCGATGACGTTGCCCAACAGGCCGCCTTCGGTGTCGATCTTCGACGAAACGGTGATTTCCGCCGAGGCGGCAGAGGCCAGAGTGGCGGCAAGGCCAGCGGCGGCGGCAGTGGAAAGAATGCGGGGACCCATGGGCGAGAACTCCTTGAAACAATGGCCTGACACAGCGACATGCCGTTTGAAAACGGTAAGGTAGCTGGCAATTTCGCGAAACCAAGGCGGGATTGCAGGGCGGCGCGGAATTTTTACCGCCCGGGTACGACAAAGGGCGCGCCCGAAGTGACCGAACGCGCCCTTTGCCTTGCCGTCACGCGCCGATCAGGCGGCGCGGGCGGCCTCCGCCTCACGCGCGGCGCTGCGCTTGAAAAAGAGGAAGTACAGCACCGGTGCCGCAATCAGGGTCAAGACCGAGGCAAAGGCCAGCCCGCCCATGATCGTCGCCGCCATCGACTGGAAGAAAGCATCCGACAAAAGCGGCAGCATCCCCAGAATGGTTGTGGCCGCAGCCAAGAACACCGGGCGCAAACGCGAGGTCGACGCAAGCACGATGGCCTCTTTCAGATCCATGGTCGGATCAGCGGCACGGGTAAGGTCGATCTCTTCCACCAGCACGATGCCGTTCTTGATCAACATCCCCGAGAGCGACAAGAGCCCCAGAAGCGCGGTGAAGGTAAAGGGCAGCCCCGTCCCGAGCAGCGCAAGGCTGACCCCGTTGACCGCCATCGGCACCAAGAGCCAGATAATGATCGGCTGTTTCAGCGCGTTGAACAGCAGGACCGAGATCAGCACCATGATGATGAGGCTGAGGGGCAATTGCTTGCCCAAGGCGGCCTGCGCTTCGCCCGCGCTTTCCAACTCACCACCCCATTCCATGGCATAGCCTTCGGGGATTTCCATCGCCTCAATGGTTTCCTGCACCTCGGCCTGCACCTGTGCCGCCGTGACACCGCGCGGGATATCGGCCCCCACGGTGATCACATCGGCCCGGTCGCGGCGGTAGAGCAGCGTGTCCTGCGGCTCGAACCGGAAACCGTCGATCACCTGCTCCATGGGTATCAGCGCATTGGTGTTTTGCGCATAGATCACATGATCGGTCAGCGCCAGATCGGCATCCTGCGGGGCGCGGATCACGATGGGGATCTGACGATCCCGCTCGCGGAATGTCCCCCCGCTGGTGCCTTCGGTGGCGAACTTCAGGGTCTCCGTGATCTCGGTCCGAGAGATGCCCGCGTCCTGTGCACGCTCCTCGGCATAGATCGGACGCAGCACCAATTCACGCTCGCGCCAATCCTGCCGCGGGGTGATGATATTGTCCGATGCCGCCTGCATCCGCGCCATGGCTTCATCGGCCAGATCACGCAGCACATCGGGATTGCGACCCGAGAAACGCACCTCGATCGGGGCACCGCCACCGGGGCCAAAGGCCAGACGCTTGGCCCGGAACTCCCCCTGCGGGACCGCATCGACGGCAAACGCCTCCAGCGCGTTCATCTCATCTTGGATCACGTCAAGCGAGGTGACCCGGACGATCAGATGCCCGTAGCTGGGGTTGGGGTCTTCGGCCTGATAGGTCAGCATGAAACGCGCTGCCCCCTGCCCTGCGTAAGAGGTCACGTCCTCAACATTGTCCCGCGCCACCAGCCAGTCTTCGAGCACGGCCAGATCGTTGGAGGTCTGATGGATCGACGACCCCTGCGGCAGTTTGTAGTGCACGAAGTACAGCGGTGTGTTGCTGTCGGGGAAGAACTGCTGCTTGATCTGTCCAAAAAGGGCATAGCAGACCGCCGTCCCGGCAATCAGCGCCACGATCACCAGCCAACGCAGCTTGAGCGAGGCGCGCAGCACGGCGGCATAGCCCTTGAAGATCGCCCCGTCATAGCCGCCAGCCCCGCCTTCGGCGCCGCGCTTGAAAAAGTAATGCCCCAAAAGCGGCGTGGCAGTGATGGCCAAGAGCCAAGAGAGCAGCAGTGAGATCGCGATCACGGCAAAGAGGGAGAACAGGAATTCACCCGTCGCATCGGGGCTTAGCCCGATCCCGGCAAAAGCCATGATCCCGATGACCGTCGCCCCCAAAAGCGGGATCTGCGTCTTGCTTGCTGCCTCGGTCGCCGCATCGCGAGAGCTTTTGCCCTGCTGCATCGAGATTTGCATCCCCTCGGCCACAACGATGGCGTTGTCGACAAGCATCCCCATCGCGATGATCAGCGCCCCGAGCGAGATACGCTCCATCTCAATCGCGCCGAGCGCCATGAAAAAGAGCGTTCCCACCACCGTCAGCAACAAGGTGGAGCCCACCACGATCGCCGCGCGCCAGCCCATGAAGACGGCCAGCACGGCCACCACGATGGCAACGGACATGGCAAGGTTTAGCAAAAAGGCGTTTGACGCCTCTTCGACGACCGTGTGTTGGCGGTAGATCGATTCAATCGAGATGCCCAAGGGCAGCGTTTCGCGCAACTGCGCGAGCTTGTCGTCGACCCGTTTGCCGATGTCGACGATGTTCTCGGTCGCGATCCCGGCCACACCGACGGTAAAGGCCTCCTGCCCATTGTGGCGGATCACCAGATCAGGGTCGGCTTCGCGGGTACGGTAGATATTGGTCACATCGGCAAGGTTGATGACCTGACCGCCAACCCCCACCGACAGCGCCGCAATTTCGGACACACTGTCAGAGCCTTCGGGCCGCTGGATCAAAGTGCGCCCGTCTGCGTCTTGAATGGCGCCCCCGTCGACGATCTCATTGGCGCTGGATACCGCGCCGACGATTGCCGTGGGTGGGATGCCAAGCGTGGTGCTCAGCGCAAGCTGCGGCTCGACATAGATCACCTCATTAGGCACGCCCGAGAGCGCCACATCCGACACGCCATCGACCAGCAGCAATTCGCGCCGCAGATAGGTGGACAGCTCATTCACCTCGGCATCGGAGTAGCCTTCGGCGGTGACGGCGTAGTAAAGCCCGTAAACGTCGCCGAAACCGTCGTTCACATAGGGCTGCGTCGCCCCGCTCGGCATCGCGGCCTCGTTCACGCGGTTGCGCAGTTTGGTCCAGATTTCCGGCAGTTCGGACCCGTCAAAAGTGTCCTGCATATTGACCGTGATCCACGACAGACCGGGCTGGTTCATGGATTCGATGTCCTTGATCTCGGACATCTTCTGGATTTGCGATTCCAGCGGTTCAGTAACCTCTAGCGCCACCTCCTCGGCAGAGGCACCGGGGTATTGGGTCACGACCACGGCGGTTTTGATGGTAAAGGCCGGGTCTTCGAGGCGGCCAAGGGTTGCAAAGCCCCAGATGCCACCCAAAAGACAGATCAGCATGATGATCCAAGTATAGACGGGGCGGTTGATGGACAGACGTGCGATATCCATGCGCTCAGTCTCCGAAGCCGACAAAGCGGCGCACGGCGGCACCGTCTTCAAGCTGGCTTGCGCCGCTCACCACGATCTCCTGACCATCCGAAAGGCCTGTCTCGACTTTGACATCGCCGCGCGCGGTGGGGGTGATCTCAACCGCCGTGAGGGCGACCGTGCCCTCGCGTGCGCCGGTGGGGTCAAAGACCATGACATAGGTGCCCCGGTCATTGCCCACCACGATGGCGGAATCGGGCACGATGATGCTCGACCCGCCGATGTTCAGCGTGGCGCGCACCTCAACCGAAGCGCCGGGCAGCGGCAAGAAATCCTCGGGCAAGTCCGCGCCAAGGGTGATGCTGTAGGTCTGGCCGACATCCGCCGTCTCGGCGTTGTATTCGCGGATCTGCATCGGGTAGCTATTGGCGTTCGCCGGGAATTTGGCCATGAACCGTACGTTCGGGTCGCGCCCCGCGCGGAGGAACAGGGTCTCGGGCACGTCAATTTCGACCCGAAGCTCGGACATGTCATGCAGACGCACCACCGGCGTGCCTGCGCTGACGGTAGAGTAGTTGGGCACCAGGCGCGAGGCCACGATCGCATCGAAAGGCGCGTGCAGGGTGGCATTCTCAAGATCACGCTCGGCGTTGCGCACGGCGATATCGTTCACCGTCACGGCGGTTTCGGCGTCTTGCAGATTGACCTCGGCCACCGAAGACCCCGCTAATTTTTGATAGCGTTCCATGGTCCGGCGGGCCTGCGCGTCATTGGCCTGCGCCTGCTCTAACGCCAGTTCAAACGGCTCTAGATCCATCCGAGCGACGATTGAATCCTTGCTGACCGTGGCCCCCTCTTCGACCGGAAATTGCTCAATCTGGCCGCCGACCTGAAAGGCAAGGTCCACGGTTTCACGTGCAACCACCTTGCCGAAGAACACGCGTTCCATCTCGGCATCGCTGACTTTGACCGTCTGCAGCTTGACCACCGGGATTTCGGCAGCCGTGGCCATCGGCGCGGCCAGACCGCCGGCCAAGGTCAGCGCAAATCCCATTAGCCGCCCTGCGCCCGAACCGCGCACTGTCTTAACAAGCCACCTGGCCATGGTCAGTCTTCCTTATGAATAGCATCCGGCACGGGCCCAAGGGCGGCGGTCAGACTAAGTTGTTTGAGGGTGCGCAGCTGCGCGAGAAAATGGTCACGGTCCAGCGCATGCATGCCGGCGGCTTTGGCAGAACGCTGGATAAAATCGGCAAGTGCCTCGACTGTCAGGCCATTGCGGGTGAGCGCCGCCTCATGGGGCTGCAACACCTCGGCGATAGCGCCACGGAAACGCCCTGCGGAACATTGCAGCGCCTCCTGGCTGACCGCATTGGCCCCGGCGATGAAATCCTGCGCGTTGGGCATCGCCTGCATGGTGTCATAGCCGCGCACCGCCATCCGGTCAAAGATCAGGTCCAGCTGTGCCCCCAGATCGGGTGCATTGGGCATCTCTTCGGCGATCTCTTGCAACGCCAATTCGGTGTAACGCCCAATCAGCCCGCGCAGGATGTCATCTTTGTTGCGAAACCGGTTGTAGAGCGTCTGGCGCGAGACACCCGCCTCTTCGCAGAGATCGCCCATGCTGGTGCGCTTGACCCCATAGCGGGAAAAGACATGCAGCGCAGCGTCAAGCACGGTCTTTTCAAGTTCGGTCATGCGGGCTCCTTGGCTGTCGTCAAGGGCAATTGGACAGTTGGACCGAATATGTCAACCTGTAAATACTTGGCCATGCGGCAGGCGCAGATCACATTCGCGTTTCACACATGGTCCGGGCCTAGGGCGCGGAAATCAGGCTTCCCAGATAGAGCGTGAGCGGCAGAGTGAAAAAGCTCAGTAATGTCTGCGTGGTGATGATGGCCGCCATCAGTGGCGCATCGCCCCGCATCTCACGCGCCAGCGTATAGCTTGCCACCCCGGTCGGCAGGGCCGCGAAGATCAGCGCGATTTGCAGGGTCAGTGGTGCAGGCGTCAACACCAGCGCCGCCAGCAGCACCGCCAGCGGGTTCACCAGATGTTTGCCCACAATCGACAGCCCGATGACCGAGACAGACCCCGAAAGCCCGCGCAGCCGCAGATTGGCCCCAACACAGAGCAGCATGATCGGCAGAGCCGCATCGCCCAAGATGCGCGCGCTTTCGTGCAAGACCGGCACTTCGTGCAGGCCCGCGAAGTTGAAAAGCACCCCCGCAAGGATGCCAAGGATCAGCGGGTTCTTAACCAAGCCTTTGAGGATAGATTTCCCGCCCCCGCCCAACTGCCGGGTCATCAGCGTCACCACCGTCACATTCACCACCGGCACCAGCAGCGCCGAGCCCAGCACCGCGATCTGTAGCCCTGCCGTGCCAAAGACGGCTTCGGCAATCGCAAGGCCGATGAAGGTGTTGAACCGCGCACTGCCCTGCAGCAGCGAACTGGCCTGCGGCGCGGCATAGGCCCGGCCAAAGAGCCAGCCACAAAGGATCGCCGCAAAGAACCCAGCATAGAGCAACAGGGCATAATCGCCCAGGCCCCCGCTGAGGTCCGCCGCCGAGATCTTGGCAAAGAATAGCGCCGGCATCAGCACCCAATAGACCAGCCGGTCATTCAGGTTCCAGAATTTGGTTGAGGGGATGCCGCCCCGCCGCAGGCCATAGCCCATGAGGATCAGCGCAAAGACCGGCGCGATGGCCAGAAAGATAGTGAACATATTAACCGCCCGGAAGGATCGCGCGGACCGTAGGCGGCGCTTGGCCCGGATGCAACAGGGGCCGCTGCCTCAATTGAGGGCACCCCGGCCCCGAAGGGCCGGGGCGTGGATCAGTCGCTGCCGTGCACGGCAATCTGCGCGTCGGGCGCGGGGCGGAACTTCCACTGGATGGCAAAGATCAACGCCGCTACCGCGATGCCGATGAGGTCGGTCACCAAACCGCCCGCGATCATGCACAGCGCGGCAAGGATCAGACCCAACCGGATGAACCACGCGGCCCTGCTGCCCGCAAACCAGCCCTGCATCCCCGAAGACAGCAGATAGACCCCAAAGATCGCCGTGATGCCTGCACGGATCACCTCGAACCATGTGCCGTCCATCAAGATCGCGCCGTTGTAGAAGAACATGAAGGGCACGATGAAGGCCGAGATGCCGATCTTGAACGACGCCACCGAAGTCTCCATCGGGTTGGCGCCCGAAATCCCCGCCGCCGCGTAACTGGCCAGCGCCACGGGGGGCGTGATGGCCGAGACCACGGCGAAGTAGAAGACAAAGAAGTGTGCCGTCAGCAGCGGAATGCCTAGTTGCACTAGCCCCGGTGCCACGACCGACGCCGCCACCGCATAGGCCGCCGTGGTGGGCATGCCCATGCCGAGCAGAATGGCGATACACATGGCAAAGAACAGGGCGAGGAACTGGCTCGCCTCCGCCAGACCCAGCAGCACCGAAGAGAAGCGCGCGCCGACGCCGGTCAGGCTGATGACACCCACGATGATACCGGCACAGGCACAGACCGCGATGATCTGGATCGACATGATCCCGGCAAGGTCAAAGGCTTTGACAATGCTGCGCAGCCCCATGCGGAAGGGCGTGAACCACGACACAACCGCCGCCGCCGCCGTCGCCAGCGTGCCCGCGCGGATGATCGAATAGCCCATGAACAGCGCATAGATCAGGATGATGATCGGGATGAACAGGAACACCCGGCGCAGCATGTCCTTGAGCTTGGGCAGCTCTTCAGAACGCATCCCGCGCATGCCCAGCTTGGCCGCTTCGAAATCCACCATGAAGTAGATCGACACGAAGTAAAGCACCGCCGGGATGATCGCCGCCACGGCGATGTCGGTGTAAGGAATGCCCGTGATCTCGGCCATGATGAAGGCACCTGCGCCCATGATCGGCGGCATGATCTGCCCACCGGTCGAGGCGGCGGCTTCGACCGCGCCTGCGGTGCGGGCCGGGTAGCCGACTTTCTTCATCAGCGGAATGGTCAGCGAGCCTGTCGCCACCACATTGCCCGCCGAGGTGCCGTTGATCATGCCCATGAGGCCCGAGGCAAAGATCGCCACCTTTGCCGGACCACCGCGCGAACGGCCCGCCGCGGCGAAGGCGAAATTGACGAAGTAGTCGCCCACTTTTGACGCCTGAAGGAAGGCGGCAAAGATGATGAACAAGATGATATAGGTCGAGGATACCGCCGTGGTCGGCCCCAAGATGCCCGCATCGGTGTAGACTTGGCTAAAGAACCGCGTCCACTGGATGTTGGGCGCATTCAGGAAGCCCGGCAGCATATCCCCCACAAAGACGTAGATCAGGAAGATGCCCGAGATCACGATCAGCGCAAGCCCCGCAACCCGGCGCGTTAGTTCCATGATCAACGCGGTGCCTGCGACAGCGGCGATGGAGATACCGATGGGCGCGAAGGGCGTGCCCGTCGAGTTGCGCATCAAGGTGCTGTACATGGTGATCAGATAGATCGCCACGGCGATGCCACAGACCGACAGCAACAGATCCGCAGGCGAAACCTGCCCCCGCTCACGGCCCCGCAGCCAACCGACGACGATGCCGATGGCCGTCGCGCCCACCAGCGGCAGACCGTAGTGGTAAATTTCAAGGTTCTTGAACTCGGGGCTCATGCCGTTCCACTGCACCCCGGAGTTGATCTGGCTGGCGATACCCCAGGCAGTCCAAATCGAATAAAGCGCGGGGATCATCGCAGCCCATGCCACGAAATCTAGCGGGTGGCGGCCCTGCCCGGTGCCTTCGTCGACAAAGCCCCGCGCGGAATAGAGGGTGAAGCCAAGGATCAGCGCGCCCGCGATGTGCACGATGCGGAAGTTCCACGTCTCCATCGGGAAGGTCGGCAACAGCGGGAGGCGGATGCCGGTCAGCTCACCGATCGACATGCCGTTGAGTGCCGCCATGTGGAAGAAGGCATAGATCGCCGACATCGCCGCGACGACCAGATAGGTGCGCCCGGTGAATATGCGGCGGTTGCTTTCAACGGGTTCGTCGTCAACCCCTTCGGCGACAATCGGGCCCTGGGGGTCGGCGCTATGCTGGTCTGTCATGGAGGCTTCCTTTCCCGATATCTGCGCGGGATCTGTCCCGGCAATCAGGCGGGATGATGGCAAGATGCCGCCCCGATTAGGGACGGCATGCAAGTTTGTCTAGGCGTTTGCTTAGTTACCGTAGATCATATCATTGGAAATATCGGCATCCGCGTTCTCTTTGAACCATGCCGCCGCGCCGGGGTGCCATTTCAGAACGGTGTTCTTTTCCCAGTTCTCTGGCAGGGAGGACGCAGCCGCCTTGTGGATGCCCTTCATCCGCTCATTGTCGGACATGACCACATCCACAGCCGCTTTCACGAAGGATTCCGGCAGATCGCAGTTGGCGATGGCGAAGTTCCACATGGAGACCGATCGCGCATCTGCTTCAAGCGTGGTGTAGGTGCTGGATGCGATGTCGAACTGAGATACCGGGAATTCTTCGAGCAGTTTGGCCTGCTCTTCCTCGGTGAACTCGATGATGTTCACATCCGTCTGCACTTCGAGCTGGCTGACCGCGGGGACCGGCACGCCGGCAGCAAAGGCGATCACGTCCAGCAGACCGTCCTGCAACTGGCCGCCCAGATCGGTCCAACCACCGTTGCGGCGCTCATACTCGACGCCCAGCGTGTCCATCATGCGCGGGAAATAGGTGTCGGAGGTGGAGCCCGCCGGACCAAAGCCGATCTTGGCACCCGCCGGAATGTCAGCCACGGTTTCGATGCCCGAGGACGCAAGCGCGGTCACCGAGAAAGGTGTCTGGTACATCGGGAACATCGCGCAGGCTTGGGTCATTTCCAGACCGGGTGCGATGGGGTTGGTGCCAGCCAGCGATTCCGCCGCCGGACCCATCGTGGTCATGCCGAAGGCCGCCTCGCCGGTGTGGACCAGCGCCATGTTCTGCATCGGGCCGCCGGTGACTTCGCCGCCGCCTGTCAGGCCCAGTTCTTTGGCCACGAGGTTCGCCCAGCCGGAGCCATAGGCGAAGTAGGTGCCGCCTTGGCTGGCTGTGCCGACGGTAAAGCTGCTGGGCCAGTCGGATTTATCAACGTCCTGTGCGGCGGCAGCGCCCGCCAGAATAGTGGTTGCAGCGAGGATTGCAGTGAATTTCATGTCTCTCTCCCTTGGTTGCTCTTAACGGGCGTCGGCACAGAGTGCCGCACGCCGCTGCTGTATTCAGCTTGTCCGGCCAATTAACTGTACTCTGATATGCAGAGGCAAGACCGAATTTGCCGCCAATCGCGAGATGAGGAAGAAAGAGGCAGGCTACCGTAGGGTCAAGGACGATTTCCTTAGCGCTCGCCGCCCACCCTCCCTCTTCAGAGGGAAAGTTAGGGCAGCAGCCAGTCCCTACCCCGCCGCAAAAGATACGCGGCGGGGCCGGAGTATTTCAGGCCGGATCAGACCTCGATCACCACCTTGCCGAGGGCCTGCCCGCTTTGCAGCCGCGCATAGGCCTCGCCAACTTGGCTCAGATCAAAGGTCTTTTCGTCCAGCAAGGGTTTCACCGCGCCCTCATCCACCACCGTGGCGAGGTTGCCAAGGATCTCTCCATGTACAGCGCGGTTCACGTCGTGCAGCATCGGCAAGAGCATGAAGACCAGGTGCAGGGACAAGCCGCTGAAGTGCGCCGGGGTCAGGTCGATTTCCGAAAGTGCCACGGTTGTCACCACATGGCCGTTCAGCGCAGTGGCAGCGAAAGAGTTGGTCAGATTGTCCCCGCCGACGGTGTCGAACACTGCATCGAACCCGCGACCCTCGGTTTGCCCGGCCACATAATCTTCGATTTTCTGGGTCTTAAAGTCGATCGCCCGCGCGCCATAGCCTTCGATCACCGCAAGCTGGTCATCCCCGGTACCGGTCGAAGAAACCTCGGCCCCCAGATGCCGGGCCAGTTGGATTGCCAGATGACCCACGCCGCCTGCGCCGCCTTGGACCAGCACCTTCTGCCCGGCCCCGACGCCCGCCCGGTGAAGCCCTTCCCAAGCGGTGATGCCCACCAGCGGCAGGGCAGCCGCCTCGCGCATCGACAGCGATTTGGGTTTATGGGCGATCAGCCGCGCGTCGGCGCGCATGAATTCGGCCAAGGCCCCTTGCAGATCAGCCAACCCACCGGCGCAGCCATAGACTTCGTCACCAACAGCGAAACCAGTGACACCTTCGCCCAGTTCTTCGATCACCCCAGCGAAATCCATGCCTAGAACGGCAGGCAGATCGGGCGACAGGGGCAGGTCTTTGCCCGCGCCCTTGATCATGGTGTCGATGGTGTTCACGCTCGTCGCTTTGACGCGCAGCATCACATGACCGGGGGTGGCCAAGGGGCGCGGCAGTTCGGCTTCGACAAAGGGAGCATCAGCGCCGTAGCTGGTAAGGGTCATGGATTTCATCGGTCTATCTTTCGTTGAATGTTGCGTTGAGGCAGATATAGGCCAGCGGGATACGCTAGATAATCCGGCGACAGCTGAGTTCAGTTTCTTGATATTGAATACAATATCAGCCGGCTGTACGCTGGCCCTGCGGATGGCCCGCAGCAAGGACAGCCCCATGGACATCGACAACCTGCGCCTTTTCGTCATGGCTGCCGAACGGCTTAACATCTCGGCCGCCGGGCGCGCCTTGGGGATGGCCCCTGCCGTGGCCAGCGCGCGTTTGGCCAAGCTTGAACAGGAACTCGGGGTTGAGCTTTTGCGGCGCACCACGCGAAAGGTGTCGCTGTCGCTGGATGGGTCCGACTTTCTGCCCTATGCGCAGGAGATACTGGCGCAGGCCGATGCCGCGCGGGCCATTCTGGGCGGGACCAATGCGGGGCCGAAGGGCATTTTGCGCTTCGCCGCCCCCAGCAGCTTTGCCCAACGCCATATCATGCCGCTGCTGCCAAAGTTTCACGAAACCTATCCTGAGTTGACCCTCGATCTGCGCCTCTCCGACACCCGGTTTGACGCGATCGAAGGCAGTTTCGACCTCGCCCTGCGCAGCGCGCCTTTGACCGACAGCAGCCTGCGGGGGCGCAAGCTGGCCGATGACACCCGCGTGCTCTGTGCCGCGCCGTCCTATGTGGATACCTATGGGATGCCCGACACCCCTGCCGACCTGCGGGGTCATCACTTTATCGCATGGGGCGATCTTGAACCGCGCGCGCTGATCGGGCCGGAGGGCGAGGCCGCCACGCTAGCCCCGAGCGAGATGACCTGCCGCGTCATCATGGACGACGGCGATGCCCAGCGGGAAGCGACACGCGCGGGGGCTGGCATCTCGGTCAATTCGCTGTGGAGCGTGGCGGATGAACTTGCCTCGGGCCAGCTGCTGCGGCTGCTTCCGGGCTGGCGGATGAATGACCGCTCGGTGCTTTGGCTGGTCTACCCGCGCTCGAACGTGCTGACCCCCAAGACGCGGTTCTTCATCGACTTTCTGATTGCCCACCTCGGCAACCGCCCCGATTGGCGCGATTGAGAGGGCCCGGCGTGCGCCCTAGAAGCTGTGCCAAACCCCGACTTTGACCTTGGTCACGCTATCGGTGAATTCATGGGACAGGCCGAACTCCAGAAAGCTGTTCTCGGACACTTTGACCACATGCGACGGGGCGAAGACCAATGTTTCATCGCCGTCAGAGGGGGCCGCGAATTCCAGCTTGAAAATCGACAGGTTGCCATTGGCGTGGTTGATGCCAAAGGAACTGTCGATCTTGCCCAGACCTTCGCCGTCTTCGTAGAGGGCATAGGTGCTTTCCACCCCCAGCCAGCCGTTGCCCCATGCGCCCGACACCGGGCGGCCCCATGACAGGCCGGGCCGCAGGGCCGCCACCGCGCTGCCATCGCGCTCGGCCCAGCCAAGACCAAGTTCAGCGGCGAAAACGTTGTCCCCCTCAGGTGCCCCCAATGGATAGCGCAAAAAGGCGATGGCGCTGACCTGACCGGCGTCTCGGCTTTTGCCGATGTCGAGACCGAAGGTCAGTTTCTCGGTGACACCGTATTCATAGTAAAACGCGCCGTAATCGCCGAAGTCGGGGCCATCTACCGTCGATTCATATGACAGCGCTACAAAGCTTTTGTCCTCGCCCCGTGGCCAAGCTGCCGAAGTCACCTCGCTTGCCGGCACGGTCAATGCCGCAAAGGCCGAGAGGAAAACGAGGCCGGACCATATGAGCCGCGTGGATCCTGTGGGCATCTGTGCTGTTTTGGGCATGATAAGTTCCGCTTAATCAAAGCCGCGAGGGGCTGCGCGATGAGGTATTAGGCGATCGACCGAATGAAATCCGCCAGCTTTAGCGGTTTGAACGGTTTGTGCAGAATGTAGTCGGCCCCAAGGGCGCGAAACTTCTTTTCCGATTCCGGCGAGGTTTTGGCGGTGCACATCACGATCTTCGTGTCGTCCAAATCCGCATTGGCCCGCGCACAGCGCAGCACCTCCATGCCATCGGGGGGTGGCATCATCACATCCAGCATGATCACGTCGAAAGACTGGGTTTCCATCGTGGCAATCGCGTCCAGCCCGGTGGCTGCGAATGTCGGTTCGATGTCATCTTCGGTCATGATCGCAAACTCGATCAACTCGCGGATGTCATCCTCGTCATCGACGAACAACACTCTCATGCCGCACCCCCCTGCTCGGGCGTGGCACCAGTATCACGGGCGAACCGCACGTAGAATGTTGTGCCGGGGTTTTCGTCTCCGTCTTCTTCAGAGCGCGTCTCAAAGCTTATATCGCCATCTTGTCGCAACACCAACTCCCGCGTGATGGCCAAACCCAGCCCCGTGCCATTCGCTTGGTTTTCGCGAGAATGCACAGGGTCAGCGAACCTTTTGAACATACGATCATGCGCGGATCTAGGGATGCCCGGCCCCGCATCGCAGACATAGAACGTGACCCATTGATCGTCCACCTCGGCGCCGATTTTTACCGTCCCGCCGCGCGGCGTATATTTGACCGCGTTCGAGATCAGGTTGGAAAAGATCTGCTGCATGCGCACGGTGTCCACCTGCACATAGGCCTCTTGCGCCGCGTTTGGCCCTGCGTGAATGTCGAGTTGCACATCACGGTTCACCCCATAACCGGTGTTGGCGGCAATCGCCTCTGACAGCACTTCTGACACCGCGACCCGCTCGGCTTGGATGCTGAGTTGGCGTTGGTCGATGGCCTGAAGGGTCAGGATGTCATTGACCAGCACCAAAAGCCGGTCGGCGTTGCGGGTGGCCATCGACAACAGTTTGCCCGCGTTCTTTGGCATGGTATCGCCAAAGCGGTCGTGCAGAATTTCAAGCGACCCGGCAAGGGATGTAAGCGGCGTGCGCAATTCGTGATTGACCGAAGTAACAAAGGCCGTGCGCGCCGCCACCAGACGCTCTTCGGCAGAGATATCCTGAAGCACGTTATAGGCGATATAATCCCCATGCAGATGCAGTTTCATCACCCGGCATTGCACCGCCACACTCTCGTTCTCTGCCGTGGGGATCTGAACGCGGTGAACGGCCACGTCTTCGTCCATCTGCGAGAAGGAAGGGACCATGCCGCGCAGCTTTTGAACGGCATCTATATCTGATGAGACGCCCATCAGTTGCCGCGCCTTGCGGTTGGAGCGGTGCAGCTTGTTGTTGTCATTGTAGACGATCAGCCCGTCGCCGACATTCTCGAAAATCGCGTCGAATTCGCTCTGCGCCACACGAATGCGCTCGCGGTCGCGTTCGGAGTTGCGCAGGGCCTGCGCCAGTTGGGTCGACTGCCGTCTGGCGCGGATCGCCGCGTTGATCACCGTCAAGAACAGGATCGTCGCAAGGCCCGCAAACGCCACCGTGCGCTGCCAGTAGCTTTGCAAGACCGCCGCTTTGCTGCGCGTCACGTCGATATAAAGGTCAAGCGCCGGGATCTCCTTGCGCGCGCGGAACACCGGCGTGTCGGGGTCACGCTGGGGCCGCCCCGAGGCAAAGGCGCGCTCTCCGTTGGAGGTCACCACCTCGACATACATGTCCTGTTGCAGCCCATCCAACGCAAGCAGTTGGGAGTAGTAGTCCTCGCCCAAAGACGACGCCAGCACCCCGCGCGGTTGACCGTCGATGCCGATCAAGGGCCATGCAATCGGCGTCAGCCGCCGCCCTGTGGCGCGCGATACGATAGGCACCCCGACCGTGTATTCATCAACATCAAGCCCGATCGCTGCCTGAAAATAGGCCCGGTCCCCAAGGTACCGCCCCATCAGAGGTTTGATCGTGGCCCAAAGCACGACCCCATCCGCACCGATCAGCACCAGCGCATCGACCTGTTTGGTCTCTTGCACGGCGGAATTCATCAACGCGCCATATTGCGCTTCGAATTGATCCGGGTCGCTCAGACGCGCGGTCGACAGCTCGTCGATGAGCCCCCACATCCTCACATTCGCAACCGAAAGGGAGGCATCGACCGCCTGCTCATAAAGCTCTGCGAAATGCTCCAGCTCCACTTCCGCACGGGTCGTGGCGCGGTTGTAGTCGGACCACGTGAGAAACGCGAGCCCAACGAAATAGATCAGAACGACCGTTGAGATCAGTCCCCAAAACAGGGTTTGCGAGCGCGAGGAAGGCTCCGCGTCGACTTTGTTGGTGGGCTCAGTGCTGACCATTCCTTGGCAGATGTCCTATATCGTTGGCGGCAAGGCAGATCGTGCCCGTCGCGCCTGTTTTTCCAGCACTTTCGACGCCCTGAATGCCCCGCGCAAGCGACGTGGCGACAGCCGCGTCGGAGGGCGGTACGACACAGGCACTGACGCTCAAAGGACGGGATGTCCAGCCTTCTTTCACAGAGGCCGACGCCTCTGCCACGGCAGAGATATACTGCTGCGCCCGCGCTTCAAGCTGCGCGTGATCGGCATGAAGCGAGCCGTAGACGAACAGGTCATCCTCCCAATGGGAAAAACCGTCCCGTGCGGGCATATCGACCTTACCAAAAAGCCCAGCCACGAGGCGCTGAAGCTCTTGCCGCTGGCCACGCGCCGCATCTGATTGATCGCGGTCACCGTCGATCCGAAACACGATCAAGCCAAGGTCTTTTTGCATCGCGGGGGACAACGACATGAGGTTGCCCTGAAAGCCGCCCTTGCTGCCAAAAAGGCTGGGCACCGTGGCCTCTGAAAAGCTCTGCACGGCGCGGCGGCGCGCGCCCCGGTTTTCGCCCGACCGGCGGCGGTCCAACTCTGATTTCAAGCGCAGGCAACTGCGCATTCGGGCCTGAAGCTCAATCTGGTTAAAGGGTTTGGTGACATAGTCATTGGCCCCTGCCATGAAGGCTTCGGAAAGGGAGCCCATATCTGTCCGGCTGGTCAGCATAATGATCGGCACATCGCTCCATCTGTCTAGGGCACGGATACGGGCACAAAGTTCGATACCATCGATATCGGGCATCATTATGTCCATCAGGATCAGGTCGGCGGGGGGCTCATCGCTTTCGATCGCGTCAAGTGCCGCGCGGGGATCAATGAAGCTGACGACATCGTCGAACCCAAGCTCCGAAAGCGTGGCATTGATGAAATCCTGCGCGATGTCCGAGTCGTCAACTGCGATAATTCGTGGGCTCATGACTTTATTTCCACTCGTTAATTCTTTCAAAAACAAGCCATTGGCTGTTCTGAAAAACCTCCTCATACCCCGGCAGCTGCGATAGTCTCAGCTGCGGGAACCTGCGCAGAATTCTGTCTGCTGTGATCTGCCCCTCGGCCTGCCGCGGGACGACAATATAGTTTGTCCGCGGCACGCCCCCCTCAAGCGCCCAGTCGTAGGCAGGCTCTCCGGCGATCACCAGCCGGTCTATATTCCCCAAACCGACCACGATCTGGGGATTTTTTTCAACATCTACCATAATTTCAGACTTGTCGCGCAAGAATGAAACAACTTCCTGCGTGGGGCGCGACGCTGCGTTCTCTTTCCCAAGCATTGCATTGGTCCAAACGCGGGTTTCGTTATGGGCGACATGGCGCATGACAAGCGCAGAGGTCAGCAGCGACAGCGCCATCAGGGTGATGGCAATGGGTTCGCGCAGCGGCAAGTTGGGCCAAAAGCGGATCGCGGCGATCAAGACGCCCAGCATGGGCGCCAGCGCCATGGCCGGATCGCCTTCGACGTGGAAGAATGTGTTCAGCGTATACCCGCCCAGCACAGCGCCCACGGCGGCCAGCAGCGGCATGAACAGCCGCGGGATCAAGATGTTGCGCAGGATCGCGACAAAGGCCGCGGGGCCAAGCCCGGCCAGAATGACCAAATGCTCGCGCAGGGTCAGCGGCGTCGCGGTTTCCGACAAAAGCGGGACAAGGCGGCTGTCGAAGATCATGCTGACAAACATCAGCGACCCCACGGCGGCAAGCACCGGATAGAACATCGCCACAAGATACCCCGTGGAAGAGGCCGCAATCATGCTGGGCCGCGCCGCCACGATCATGAAGGGCATCGCGCCCAAGCAGAGCATCAGACCGTAGCTGTCCGAAAGCGCCACCACCAAAAGCCCCACGGCCACCTTCATCATGTCCGGCGCGTTGCCGGTCAGCCGCAGATTAACGATGCCGCGCGCGAACAACCATGTGCCCAAGATACAGAACATCGTTTCAGGCCCATCGGCCAAGGCGCGCAGGAAGAAGGGGTTCAACGCCAGCAGAAGCACGACCAGAGCCGCAGTCACACCCGAAAACTGACCGGTATCGCGCAGATTGAGGAACCACATGACCAGCAGCCCCGCCCCCACCAGCGCAGAGAGCACGAAGGGCACTGGCACCTGTGTGTCAGGCAAGACCGCCTGCCCCAACAGCGACAGCGCATAGGGCACGGGCGGATAGAAGGCATCCGTGGCCTTGAACTGCACCGGCCCGTCGATCTGCACGATGGACTTGGCCCAAAGGTCGGTCACATCCATTGACAGAAAGCCATGCGCCTCGGTCCAGCCGAGGCTGAGCAAGAGCACCAGCGCCAACACGACAAAGCCAAAGGACCAAGAGGCGGCGCGGATCACTGCGTGGCCTCCGTCGCTTCGGCGCTGGCTTCGGCGACCTCATTGGCGGTGTGTTTGGACAGGCCATGCTGGGTCTTTTCCCAGTAGAACGGGTTGAAGATCAGTTGCGACAGCGCCTTGTAAGAGGCCACGGTCATCAACACCCAATAGCCCACTACGGTGATCCCCCAAGGGGCCAGATCGGTCCATCTGCGCCTAAAGGGCGCGACCATCGTGAGGTAGATCAGCAGCCCGTTGCCCGCCAAAAGGTTGACCAGCGAAAGATACAGAACCGGCAGCGGGAAATAGGGGGTGATCACCTCGGTCCCGAAGATCAGCCAAATGGCAAAGATCGACCAGAACACCGGGTTCAACAGGCCCGACAGCACCGTGCCCCCGATGAAGAAGATAAAGCCAAAGACCCCCGCACTGCCGACCGATTGCCACAGGTGAATCGGTCTGCGGCTGTGCACAAGGAAGGTCTGCATATAGCCCTTGATCCAGCGCGACCGCTGGCGCACCCAGTTCGGGATCGAGACATTGGCCTCTTCAAAGGTCGTGGAATCGATGACGCCGACGCGGTAGCCCTTTTGCGTCAGACGAATGCCCAGATCGGCGTCTTCTGTGACGTTGAAGGGATCCCATGCGTTCAACTCGCGCAGCACGTCCATGCGGAAGTGGTTCGAGGTGCCGCCCAGCGGGATCGGCACACCCAAACGCTCCAACCCCGGCAGCATCAGGTCGAACCACAGCGAATAGTCCAAGGTGAACATCCGTGTCAGCCAGTTTTCCCGCGCGTTGTAGTAGTTCAAACGGCACTGAATACAGGCGGTATTGGGCGCGGATTGGTTGAAGGCGGCGATGACCTTTTTCAACTGATCCGGCTCTGGCTTGTCCTCGGCGTCAAAGATCACAAGGAAATCGCCCTGCGCATAGCGCAGCGCAAAGTTGCAGGCTTTGGGCTTGGTCTGCGGGTGGGAGGCCGGGACGCGGATGATCTCAAACACGCCTTCGAGGTCCAGCTTGCGCGCCGCGTCGATCGTTTCGTGGTCGCCCTCTTCTAGCACGATCTTGATGTCAAGCTTGGCCAGCGGGTAGTCGAGGTTGCGCAGCGCTTGGGCAAGGATCGGCAGCACCTCGGGCTCGCGGAACATCGGCACCAGCACGGTATAGATCGGCAAGTCTTCGTCGCGCAGCAGCGACGCCTCAGCCGCGATGGCCCGCGATGAGGTCTCCTGCGCCGCACCGCCTAGCCAAACCAACAGCGCTTTGAATAGGAAGTTGCCCGTGTAGAAGATCGTCAAAAAGACGTTTAGCACGATTAGCGTGACCACTGGCGAAAACGCCAGTCCCAGCAACAGGGCCGAGACCAAGAGGTAAATCACCAAGATCTGCGGCGGCGTCACCACATTCTGCGCCGACATATCCGGGTCAAGCTCTGCCAGAGCAAAGACCGCCTCATGGGAATGTTTCTCCCGGAAGGCGCGTTGTAGCTGCCATGACACATCGAAATGCGACGCCACGACGATGGTCACGCCGGTGCCGTAAACCTCGCGGATGTGCAGCAGTGTGCGCGGCCCGGGCCGCGAGGTGGCCACCGTCAGGGTGCCATCCTCTGCCCGGCCAATCGGCACCGTCATAAACTGGTTCATCACCACCGGATCATACTGCCGGATCAGATCATCATCGGCGCGGTCTTCGATCAGATCGACCAGCGTCAGCCCGTGGTAAAAGGCGATCTCCCGGTAGAGTGTCTGCGTGGTCAGCCAGCGCCGCGACAGTAGGACCTTGACCAGAGAGACGTTCCAGTCTTCGGCCAAATCCTCTGCCGCGTCGAGCTGTTCAGCCGTCAGCGCGCCACGGTCAAGCAGCAGCGAACCAATGGCTTCGCTTTCGGCATCCAACGCCACGGTGACTTACGTCTCGTCTTTGCCGCGACGCGCGCGGTAGACGCGCTGGAAGACGACCAGCACAAGCAGCGTCACCAGCACCCAGATGGCTCCCACGATCCAAGGGCGGTACTTGGCCAGCATCTGCGCAAGGCTGCTGCGGTCAGGGTAGACGACATCAACAAGCGGGCTGCGGTCAGTGGCAGTGGCAAGGATCACCCCGTCCTGCCCGATGAGGGCCAGATCGCCCCGGTCCAGCATCATGGGACGTTCGGGTGTCAATTCCGGCGCCGGGCCGTTGCCCGGACGCAGCCACAGACCACGGGTATCGCCACGGGTGACGATCTGCACCACACCAAGGCGCGACAGGTCTTCGCCCGAATAGATCAAGTTGTCTTGACGGTCGCGCACCTCAATGCGGCCCTGATCAAAGGTGATCAGCGGGTCGCCATCTCCGGGGTTTTGCTCAGAGATCACAAAGAAAGGCTCGTCCCCCTCAAGCGCGTCAACCGAGGCGCGGGGCAGGATGGTGGCACGGTCCGGGATCACACTGCCCGCAACGCCTGCAAGCCACGGCAGTGTTTGCGCGAAATCCAGCGAAAGTGCTGGGTCGAGCACGACCTGAACGCCATTGCCGAACTCCTGTCGCAGGGCAAAGAAATCCTGATCCTGCGGCGCGGCATCGGAAAGCAACAAGGCGCTGCCAGGCAGGATCTGCGCCGGATAGCCCTGCGGTTTGAACCGGCATTCGCCGCCCGTGGGCTGACGCTGGATCGACACCCGTAGCAGGTTATCGCGCCCCAGCAGCCCGCTGGGCACAGAAAAGGTCAATTGCTCGGGCTTGCCACTGCCAAGCGGGCGGTTGCCCAAAAGCGTGTCATTCAGAAAGACCGAGGCCGTCGCCCCGCGCCCTTCGGGATCAAGCGCTGCGGCCACATGCAGGTTAACACCGGCCACGCCCTTGCCCGCTGGAAGGTCCGAGGACTGGAACGGAACAAAGAAGTCTTCGGTCGAGACCACGGCGCGCGGGGTGAGATCGGCCTGCAAAGCAGAGAGCGGCAAGCGGTCATCGAACAGAGCCTGAGCCCCTGCCACATCGACCACGGTCGCATCCGTGTTCGACAGGGCCGACCATTCCGACATCATCTGCCACAGCCCCACCTGCGGATCACTGCCGCGCAGGGCCAAGACCGGCAGGCCCGCTTGGGTGTCCACGGCCATCTCACTCGCCACGCCAGAGGCAGTCACGTCAAGCTGGATGACACCTTCGGACCATGCGCCCGCCGGGCTTGCCGTTTCCTCAGCAAAGGTCAGTCGCCCTGCCTCGGCGTCAAACAACGCCGCGGCGCGGGTCGCGGCAGCCAGAGCGGCGAGGGAATCGTTTCCGTTGATCGCAAGGCGCGTATCCGCAGGACGCAGCCCCGCGAAGGCAGCGGATGTGTCGATTTCCGAGGGGTCCAGTTGCAACGTCACGGAAGACGCCGCCGTAATCTCAAGGAAATCCCCCGAGGCACGCTCGTCCACACAGACCCGATCACTAAGGGCGCCGGAATAGGACAGGCCCACGGCGATAAACCCGCCAGAGACGTCTTCGGGGTTGAGCGGCACGGGCAGGCTCAGACGCCCTGCCCCATTCGGCAGCGCCTGCGAAGTCACGGGGCGGCCCGCGACCGACACTTGCAAATAGCGGTCCACCTCGGTGGTGGAGGCGTGTTCAAGCTCTAGCTGCAAACTGCCCGAGTTCAGCGCATCCGCGTCGGGCAGCGGAATATAGATCGTCGCATTTCCAGACAGTTGGCGGAAAGAAATGCCGTTTTGAAACCCAAGCTCCGCCAGATCGAAGGTCCGTGCGATCAGCCCCTCTTGGACCTGCTCCGCGGGGGCACGCGCCGCGTCCTCACCCGTGGTCGTTTGAGCGTGAACTTGAAACGGCAGCAAAGCCGCCAGCAAACCAATTGCGGGATACTTCGTGGAAAGGCTTTCTTAGATATTTTCGACGACGCTATTGGCATCGGCCAGAGCCGTCTCAATTATACGAACATCATCGGCTGACAAGGGCGAAGAGGACTCATCGGCATCTTCGGCGACGCGCAGCCCCTTGCGCAGACAATCTTCAATCTCAAGGTATTCCAGCATCGCGGCGTTCCCGGCCAGATCGTGCAGCATGCGGTGGACCTTACGCGCTTTCGTCTCGCGCGGATCGGCCCCGTCCGTCTCGCGCAGTGCGTCAGAGACGGCCTGCAAGCGATCCGGGATCCCTTCGATAAAGCGTTTTCGCGTGGCGGCAACGCGCTGCTCATATGTCTCGGTAGGTGCCACAGATTGTCCTTCGTACCAGCCCGCAACCGGGCATAGATCGCGCGTTTATATTATTGTTCGAAACCTGTCAGAATTATGGCCCGGCGGGTGAATTTCTATGTTTTTAAGGGAAAACAAGCGAATTTCGGGCCATTGAATTTGGGCAGCCTTTGCGCCGCCCGCCGATCCGCTTCGCAGGACGCCGCCCAAGCAGAGATAGAAGACGGGCGCGGCATGTCGCGCCCGTCTCTTGGTATCAGCTTTCCAGCGCCGCGAGGACCGCATCAGCGGTGATCGGCAGATGACGGACCCGCGCCCCGGTGGCGTTGAAGATCGCGTTGGCAACCGCCGGCGCGATGACCGTGGTGCCCGGCTCGCCGAGACCGACGGGCGCTTCCGTGCTCTCGACAAAGGCCACTTCGATGTCCGGCACATCAACCATCCGCAACGGCGTATATGACCCGAGGTTGAGATCAACGACATTGCCGTCTTCGATCCGCGTGCCCTCATGCAGAGCCATGGACAGGCCCCAGAGCGCCGCGCCTTCGCATTGCGCGCGCGCCCCGTCGGGGTCGACCACGGTGCCACAATCGAAGGCCAGCCACATCTTCTCGACAGCGACCTCGCCCGTTTCGGTATCCACCGCCAATTTGACGGCGGCAGCGGTCCAGGTTGGCATGGTCCGCGACTGGCCAAAGGTGGTGGCGATTCCAATTGCCGTGCCCTCGGGCAGGTCGGTCTTGCCGTAGCCCGACATCTCGGCCACGCGCTGCAAGACAGCCGCCTGACGCGACGCACCGCCCACCGCATTGGGCGCAGAGCCCCCGTTGATGCCTTCGGCCTTCAGGTGATCCAGACGGAACTGCAACGGATCGGCGTCGACCTTATGCGCGGCCTCGTCCATGAAGCTTTCGACAGCAAAGTTGGTCCAGCCCGGCCCGACCGAGCGCAGCCAACCGGGACGGAAGGTCGCATTCGCCAGATCGTTGGAGATCGCCCGCACGCGGTGCGCGCCCACGCTGTACCAGTGATCCGCACCGTCGATGGCAAAGGGATCATAGGGTTCTTCGTTGACGCCTTTGGGCATGAAGCCCGGTGCCATCACCTGCGTCGGCCAACCGGCGGCGGCGTGGTGTTCCATGCCCATGACGGCTTTGCCATCGTCAAACGCCATGCGCAATTTCTGCACCGAAGGCGAGCGAATGCTGTCAAACTGGGCGTCTTCCTCGCGGGAGAAGACCAGTTTCACGGGCTTGCCGACAGCTTTGGACGCCAGCGCTGCAGGCACGATATAGTCACCGTTCAACCGGCGGCCAAAGCCCCCGCCCAGCATATAGCTGCGCATCACGATCTTATCGGCGGGCACCTCCAACGCGACGGCCAGCGTCGGCAGGATCAGCGATTGCCACTGGTTGCCCGCGTGAGTTTCCCAGACGCCATCGGCGTTCTGGAAGACGGTCGCGTTCACCGGCTCCATCTGGAAGTGCAGCACAGATTGCGTGGTGTACTCGGCCTCAAGCGTCTCTGTGGCGGCGTCGAAAACGGCGCTGGTCTCGGGCTGTTCGGTGTGCAGGATCGACCCGGCGTCGCTTCCGATCAACTCGCGCGAGCGGGCTTGGATATCGTCTTCGGAGACATCGGCCGTCTCGCCTGCGGTCCAATCGACGCTGATCTCATAGGTGGCCATCCGCGCGGCGTGGAGCGTTTTGCCCAGCACCACAACCCAGCCCGGCACGGTGCCCGACGGGTCATCCAGCACCACGGTCTCAAGGTAGCCTTTGACCTCTTTCGCGGCGCTGTCATCGACTGAATTGACTTTCGAGCCATAGCGCGTTGGCGGCAGCATCGGCACGCCGTAGACCATGCCATCGACCTTGGCATCCAGACCATAGATCGCCTGACCGGTGGTCTTTGTATCCAGATCAAGCGGATGCACATCCTGACCCACAAGACGCAGATCGGCATGGGGTTTCAACGGCAGGGCTGCCAATTCGTCTTCGGTAAAGCTCCGGTCGAGCCCTTCGGCTACCAGATCGCCGTAGCTGACGCTTTGCGTGCCATCGGTCACAGCACCGTCGCGTGCGGTCAGGCCAGAGGCATCAACGCCCCACTTGGCCGCCGCCGCTTCGATTAGCGCGGTACGGCCCGCAGCGCCTGCCTGACGGTAGACCGGCCAGCTTTGCCAGATCGACCAGCTGCCGCCGGTGACCATCAGGCCCCATTTCTCGGCTGAATCCACATGGGTGATGTGCACATCTTCCCAAGCCACTTCCAATTCATCCGCCAGAATACGCGCGATGGCGGTGCCGACGTGTTGGCCCATCTCGGCGCGGATGATGTTGACGTTGACCTGACCGTCGGCGTCGATCCAGTACCACATCGACGGCTCGAACGCCTGGCCGTTTGGCGTGATCGGTGTGCCATCTGGCACGGCAGGGTTCATCGCGGCGTTCGACGCCTGCGGGAAGCCAAAGGCAACGCCAGCGGCGGTCATGGACACCAAAAACCCACGGCGGGTCATTTGCGATTGATTGTCGGAGCCTTTCAGGCGGGACATCAGATTAGCCATTGTCGGAGCCTCCCATTGCGGTGGCGGCGTCGCGCACGGCTTGACGGATACGGGGGTAGGTCATGCAGCGGCAAAGGTTGCCGGTCATCACCGCGTCGATGTCTTCGTCGCTGGGGTTGGGCGTGTCTTGCAACAGCGATGCTGCCTGCATGATCTGGCCCGACTGGCAGTAGCCACACTGCGGCACGCGCAGGTTGCGCCATGCTTCTTGAACGGGGTGGTTGCCCTTCTCGTCCAGCCCTTCGATGGTGGTGACCGACTGGCCCTCTACATCCGCCAGATAGGTGATGCAGGACCGTGTCGCCGTGCCGTCGATATGCACGGTGCAAGCGCCACAGGCGCCGATGCCACAGCCAAACTTGGTGCCGGTCAGACCGATTTCATCGCGGATCGCCCACAACAGGGGCATGTCCGGGTCTGCGTCGACAGAGATTTGCCGCCCGTTCAATTCGAATTTTATCATGAAGTGGTGTCCCTTGGGGTATGCTTTGCCTGAGGGGAGCGCGCGTATAGCTGCCCTGATGTGAACGGTTGAACATAGTCCCAATGTCCTGAGATGACAGCGCAAGACTGCGCTGATCACGCGATTGTCAGATCACCCGCGCCGCCCCTTAGACGTGCTGCCCGCCGTTCACCTCAATCTCGGTTCCAGAGACATAAGAGCTTTCTTCGCTACACAGGAAATAGATCGCCCGCGCCACCTCATCCGGCTGGCCGAGGCGGCGCATGGGGATGTCGCGTACAATCTTGTCGGTGCCTTCGCTGAGGATTGCCGTCTCCACCTCGCCCGGTGCGATTGCGTTGACCCGCACGCCGAGGGGGCCGAAATCATGGGCCATCTCACGGGTCAGCGCAGCAAGCGCCGCCTTTGAAGTGGCATAGGCCGCCCCGGCGAAGGGATGCACCCGCGACCCGGCGATAGATGTGACATTCACCACCGATCCGCGCCCGGCAGACAGTTCATCCTGAAGCCCCCGCGCCAGCACCACGGAGGCAAAGAAGTTCACATGAAACACCTGTCCCCAGGTCCGCAAATCGGTGTCGAGCGTGCTAAGCCTTGCCCCGCCCTCCCCCTTTGGCGAAATACCTGCATTGTTGACCAGCGCATGAAGGGGGTTGCCGTTCAGCAGCC
Source organism: Sulfitobacter sp. HI0027 (assembly GCF_001634775.1). Taxonomy (NCBI): domain Bacteria; kingdom Pseudomonadati; phylum Pseudomonadota; class Alphaproteobacteria; order Rhodobacterales; family Roseobacteraceae; genus Sulfitobacter; species Sulfitobacter sp. HI0027. The sequence continues at coordinate 20,963 of NZ_LWER01000182.1, read as the reverse complement.
GCTTGACCTGCGCGACGGCCTCAATCGTCTGGTTCGGGTCGCTAAGGTCGACCTGCACATGATCCTGCGCCCCGCCGGGCCAAGGGCATTCGGGCGAGAACGCCTGCCGGGAACAGCCAATCACCCGCCAGCCCTTGCCCGCGAAAGCCTTGGCCGTGGCATGGCCGATGCCCCGGCTCGCCCCTGTCAAAAGCAGCGTCTTTTGGTCTTGAACCGCAGTATCCATCGCTTGATCCAAATCTGGCATAACGCCTGAAATAGCGCCCTAGTCGGCAGCCGCCAGCGCGCGTTCATAATCCTGCCCCGGAATAGCGTCGAGCAGGCTGCGCGTATAGGCGGTATCGGGATCGTGCAACACTTTGCTGACCGGCCCGGCTTCGACGATCTGGCCCTTTTGCATGACGATGATCCGGTCGCAGATCCGCGCCGCGACCCGCAGGTCGTGGGTGATAAAGAGCATCGACAGGTTCAGCCGGGTCTTCAACTCGGCCAGCAGATCAAGCACCTGCGCCTGAATGGACACGTCGAGCGCCGAGACGGCCTCATCCGCAATGATGATCGACGGCTCCAGCGCCAGCGCACGGGCAATGCCGATCCGCTGCCGCTGCCCCCCTGAAAACTCATGCGGGAAACGCTTCATCGCGCTTTCATCCAGCCCAACCAGTTCGAGCAATTCGCGCGCTTTGGCCTTGGCCTCTTTATCCGGCGTGCCATATGCGATCAGCCCTTCGGTGAGGATGCGCGACACGCGGGCGCGCGGGTTGAGCGACGAAAACGGGTCTTGAAAGATCATCTGCAACTTGCGCCGCTGCGCGCGCAATTCCGCGCCGGACATATGGGCGATGTCGACATCATCCATCAGCACCCGCCCGCCATCTGGGTCCAGCAGACGCACCAGACAGCGGCCGACGGTGGATTTGCCAGAACCGGATTCTCCGACGATGCCAATCGTCTCGCCCGCGTAGAGGTCAAAGCTCACGTCCTGCACGGCCTTCACCACGCGGCGCTTGCCAAAGAGCGTGCCAGAGCCGGTTGAAAAGGTTTTTTGCAAGCCTTCAACCTTCAAGAGCGGCGCGCGCTCGACCTGCTCGGGCGCATCGATCTGGGTCAGCCGGGGGATCGCGTCGATCAGGGCGCGGGTGTAGGGGTGCTGGGGTTTCAGCAGCACCTCCTGCGCCGGGCCAGCCTCCACGATCTCACCCATTTTCATGACGATCACCCGGTCGGCGATATCGGCCACCACGCCAAAATCATGGGTGATGAAAATCACCGCCATGCCGCGCTTGCGCCGCAGGTCTTCTATCAGCTTGAGGATCTGCGCTTGGGTGGTCACATCAAGCGCCGTGGTCGGCTCATCCGCGATCAGGATGTCAGGCTCGAGCGCCAAGGCCATCGCAATCATGACCCTTTGTCGCTGCCCCCCCGACAGCTGGAAAGGATAGGCCCGGATCGCCGCTTGGGGGTCGGGGATGCCGACCTCCTCCAGCAGTTTTAACGCCCGCGCCCGCCGTTCCGAACCGTTAAGCGCGCCATGCGCCTCAAACACCTCAGCGATTTGCGCGCCGACGCGCATCAGCGGGTTCAACGCGCTGAGGGGTTCCTGAAAGATCATCGAAATGCGGCTGCCACGCAGCTTCAACATCTCTTTCTCAGACAGGCCAAGGATCGACTGGCCGTCAAAGGTGATGCTGCCCTTGTCGGGCTCAACCCCCTGCGGCAGCAGCCCCATCACAGCATTGGCCGACATAGATTTGCCAGACCCGCTTTCGCCGACAATGCAGAGGATCTCCCCCGGTGCGAGGTCAAAGTTGATGTCTTTGGCCGCATAGAGCCGGTCGGCCCCCACGGGCAAAGCGATAGACAAGTCACGGATGCTAAGCAGGGTCATTCGGATTTCCTCGTCAATCGCGGGTTCAGCGCGTCGTTCAGGCCTTCGCCGATCAGGTTCAGCGCCAGCACGGTCAACAGGATCGCCATGCCCGGCAGGAAAGAAAGCCACCATGCGGTGCGGATCACAGTCCGCGCGGCCCCGATCATATAGCCCCAAGACATGATGTTCGGATCACCCAGCCCCAGAAAGGACAGTGAGCTTTCCAACAAGATCGCCTGCGCCACCATGAGCGAGGCCAGCACGATAATGGGCGGCAGCGCGTTGGGCAGGATGTGGCGGGTGATGATCTGAAGGTTGCCAAGCCCCGAAAGGCTCGCCGCCTCGACAAACTCGCGGGTTCTGAGCGACAGCACTTCGCCGCGCACCAGACGCGCGACTGGGGGCCATGACACGATGGAGATCGCGATGATCACAAAGGTCAGGCTGGGCTGAAAGATCGCCAGCAGCACGATGGCGAGCGCAAAGCTGGGGATGGTCTGAAAGAACTCGGTAAAGCGCATGAGCGCGTCGTCGATCCGGCCTGCGAAATACCCCGCCGCCGCACCAACTGGCACACCAATCGCCAGCGCCACGATGGTTGAGACCAAGCCGACCAGCAGGCTCACATAAGCGCCATGGGCCAGCCCCGCCAGCACATTGCGGCCAAGCGCATCTGTGCCCAACATCAGCCCGTCTTGGGTAAACGGCGGCAGGAAGGGACGCTGCACCATTTTCCACGGGCTTTGCGGGAAAAGGATGGGCGCGAGGATGGCAGCGGCCACGACGAAGGTCAGGATGACCAGACCAATGACCGCGCCCCGGTTATAGCTAAAACGTTTCCAAAAGCTCATCATGTTGTCAGCCTTATCCGCGGATCAACAATGACATAGATGACATCCGTGATCAGGTTGAACAGCAGCACCATGGCCGCCGAGATGTAAAAGACCCCGAGGATCACGTTGTAATCCCGCTGGTTGATCGCCTCGAACATCAGCCGCCCGATGCCGGGCCATGCGAAAACAGTCTCGGTCAGGATGGCCCCGCCAAAGATTTGCCCTGCCTGAAGCCCGGCCAGCGTGATGACCGGCAACAGCGCGTTGCGCAGGATGTGGCGCCGCTGGATCACGCCGCGGGTCAGCCCCTTGGCACGGGCGGTTTTGACGAAATCGAGCCGCGAGACTTCCAGCATCGAAGCCCGCGTCATGCGCATATAAATCGCCGTGAAGAACAGCCCCAAGGTAGAGGCTGGGAGGACGAGGTGTTTCGCCACATCCAACACATGGGCAAACCCCGTATAGCCCGCCCCGATGGTCGAATACCCAAAGCCCGGCAACCATTCGAGCCAGACTGAAAACACCAGCGTCGCCATCAGCGCGACCCAGAACAGCGGCGTGGCATAAAACAGCAGCGCGAAGGTCGAAATAAGCGTGTCACCCCACCGCCCCTGCCGGGCCGAGGCCGCGACACCGGCGGTCACACCCAAGACCAGCGACAGCACAAAGGCCACGCCGGTCAGCAAAAGCGTCGCTGGCAGACGGTCGCCGATCATCTCGGCCACCGGCATCTGCTGGCGGAAGGAATAGCCCAGATCAAGCTGCACCGCGCCTTTGATATAGAGCCACAGCTGCATGTAGAGCGGCTGGTCCAACCCGAAACGCGCCCGCAGGTCTGCAAGGAATTTCTCATCCGCCGCCCCGGCCTCGCCCGCCATGACCGCCGCAGGGTCACCCGGTGCCGCATGGATCAGCAGGAAATTGAAGACAAGGATCGCCAGCAGGATAAACACCGCCTTGACCAACCTGCCCAATATGAAACGTATCACGCTATCCGCCCCGTGTTGTTCTGATAGATGCCCGAGCCGCCGTGGCGGCTCGGACCTTGAGCGTTGTCGCTCTCTTTATTTGTCGATCCACACGTCGCGGAAACCGTCGTTCACGCCAAAGGCGGTGTTGACGGGGTTTTTGACGTCACAGCGGTAGATTGTGGGGAAGCCCAGTTCCAAGAGCCAGATGTTCGGCACGTCCTCGACGATTTTGTCTTGGATTTCCTTATAAGCCGCCTTGCGCTCTTCGGGGCTGGCCATCAGTGCCGCTTCGGCGAACAGCTTGTCCGTCTCGGCGTTTTGATAGTTCGCCACGTTGTTCCAAGGCGAACCGGGGGCAGCATTGTCGCCCATATAGGTCCGCGAAACGCCAAGTGCGGGATCACCGTATTGGTAGAGGTAGGTAAAGGCGAGATCATAGTCACGGTCCGCGACTTTCTGGTTCCAGCCCGCCACGTCCGAGGGCACGATCTCGGTCGTCATGCCGATCTCGCTCAGGTTTTGTTTGACCGCCTCGGCCCAGCGCTGCCACGTCTCACCGTAAGGCAGACCCAAGATGCGGATGGTTTCACCGTCATAGCTGCTTTCTTCCAGCAGGGCTTTGGCCTTTTCCGGATCATAGGAGATATCCGGCGTATCGCCGTCATAGAAACGGGTGGAGGACGACAGCGGCCCGGTCGAAACCTTGCCCAGACCATTCCAAAGCGCGTCCTTGGCGAATTGACGGTCGACGCCATGCATGATCGCCTTGCGCACTTTCACATCATCAAGCGGCTTGTTGTCGTTGTTCACCCACATCCAAGACAGCGGGCCGAAGTATTCCCAGCCCTTGTCGGTGATGCAGGTGTTGTCCATCGCCTGAATACGCGCCACGTCGAAGTTTTCGACCGACCCGCCGGGCAGCACATCGACCTTGCCGGTCTCATAGGCCACCGCGCGCGAGGCCGCATCGGGGATCACGTGGTAATAGACTTCGTCGACGTAGGGCTTGCCCTCCATGTAGTAGTCTTCGTTCTTGACCAGATGGATAAAGCTGCCCTTTTCCCATTTGTCGAACTTGAAGGGGCCGGTGCCGATGGGCGTGTTGTTCGCCTCATTGTTGGCGAAATCCGTCCCTTCGTAGATATGCTTGGGGATCATCGGCGCGGTGCCGGGCTCGAAGATGCCGATGAAGGGGCCGAAGGGCTGCTTGAGGTTAAAGACAACCGTATATTCATCCGGCGTCTCGATGCTTTCGACATGCTCCATATAGGTGCGCATCCGCGAGTGGCTCTCGCGCAGGAACTTATCCATGGAGAATTCGACATCTGCCGAGGTGAAGGGCTCTCCGTCATGGAACACCACACCTTCGCGCAGCTTGAAGGTATAGGTCTTGCCGTCCTCTGAAATCTCCCAAGATTCAGCCAATTGGCCTTCGGGTTTCAGATCGAAATCATAGCGCAGCAGGCTTTCATAGATATCGCCGCCGACCATCTGTGTCGGGCCGTTCTGCACAAGGCCGATCATCAGGCTGGGCGGTTCGGGCTGGATCACGACGTTCAGCGTGCCGCCGGATTTCGGCTCGCCATCCTGCGCGGCCAGTGGTCCAGCCAGTGCCAGCGCCAGAACGGCTGCGGTTAATTTGGTAGTGTTAAGCATTTCAATCCCCATTGGTTGTGTTGAATCTTGGCCCTTTGAAAGCGTCCGATCTGACGTCGGCTTCTTGCAGTCGGTTGGGACAAGGCCGCGCGGTGCGCAGGACTTGGAAAAACTCATTCACCTATGGTGAACGATTCGATGTATCTGATGATCCCCTCCTTTGCGTCATCTATGTCTGCGCGCATCTCCGCGGCAGCCGCCGCAGGATCGCGATTTTCGCAGGCGGCAATGATCGCCTGATGATGTCGAACCAGCCCCAGCTTCTCGCGCCCGTAGTATCCGGCAATCAGTGGCCCCATACGCAGCCACAGCCCGCTGAGAATGGCCAGAAGGATCGGCATCTCCGCCGCCTCCACCAATGCGAAGTGGAACTCTTGATTGTACTTCACCGCCTGCGGCCAGCGCCCGGCCACGGCTGCGGCTTCATTCCTCTCCACGATCTTTTTCAGGCGGCGGACCTCCTTGGGGCCCACCATCTCGGCGGCGCGGCCTGCGGCAAAACCCTCCAACTCGCGCCGGATGCTTGCGATCTCAAGATACTGCGTCTCTGTCAGCACCGGCACGCGCACATCGCGCATGCTGCGCTGGATCAAAGCCTCATCCCGCAAAAGCCGCTGCACTGCGTCGCGTACCGGGGTCGAACTGGTGCCCAACCGCTCAGCCAACCCGCGAATGGTGACCTTTTCATTCGGGCGCAGCTTGCCTTCTACCAAGTCCTGACAGACCCGATCATAGATCGCATCGCCCAATGAAACTTGACTGATCTCGGCCATCGCGCCCTCGTCCTTACCGACCGAACCATGGCCAGTTTTGATGCATGATGCATCATTTCTATTGAGCCTGCAAATTAAAACTGCAATGCTCTGCCGCAGCGACATCAGACCACAGGGAATGTGATGAAAGTCTTTTTCGACGAACGCCAGCTTGGCCATGCACCGACCCACTACTTTCGGCGCGGCGCGGCCATGCCGCATCAAGAACAGCCACAACGTGCTGAAATTCTACGCGATATGTTAATCGGCGAAGGGTTTGAGATCACCAAACCCCAAGACCACGGGCTTGCCCCGATCAAGGCCGTGCACAACCCTGACTATGTCGACTTCCTGCCCGACGCCCATGCCCGTTTCGTCGAAAGCGCGGGCCCTGATGCGCTGGCCATCCCAACCATGCACCCCGGCGTGCGGCGCGGGAAAGAGCCCAAGGACATTCACGGTCAATTGGGCTGGTGGATGACCGACACCTCGACCCCGCTGACCGAAGGGTCATGGGACGCGGCCTATTGGTCGGCCCAAACCGCCATCGAGACGGCCCAGACGGTGGCGGCCGGTGCCCGCGCCGCCTATGCGCTTTGCCGTCCGCCCGGCCACCACGCGATGCGCGATTGCTCAAATGGGTTTTGCTTTTTCAACAACGCTTGCATCGCGGCGGAGCATCTGACCCAGACCTACAAGAAAGTCGCGCTGATCGACATCGACGTGCACACCGGCAATGGCTCTCTCGACATCCTCTATGAACGCGGCGACATCTTCTTTTGCTCGCTCCACCCCGATCCGGCCACCTACCCCACCTTTTATCTCGGCCACGCCTATGAAACGGGCGAAGGCGACGGGGCGGGCAAATCGCTGAACCTGCTGCTGGAACAGGGCGCAAGCCAAGATGACGTGCTGGCCTTGCTCGACAAAGGCATCGCCGCGATCCGCGAATTCGGAGCCGAGGCGCTCGTGGTCTCCCTGGGCTTTGACATGGCCGCCGATGATCCGCTGGCCGCCGTAAATGTCTACCCCGACGGCTTTGCCGAAATGGCGCGGCGCTTGGCGGCACTCAACCTTCCCACGGCATTGATTCAAGAGGGCGGCTACCTTGGCCCCTCCCTTACCGATAACGCAAAATCATTTCTTACGACATTCCGCGAGGCCACAGCATGAGCAAGACACCCAAAGAGATGAACGGCGCTGAAAGCGTTGTCCGCAGCCTGCATGCGGGCGGGGTGGAGGTCTGCTTCGCCAACCCCGGTACCTCCGAGATGCAATTCGTCGACGCGCTGGACCGCACCAAACTGATGCGCTGCGTCTTGGGCCTGTTCGAAGGCGTGGTGACGGGCGCCGCCGATGGCTATGCGCGCATGGCTGGGAAACCGGCAGTGACCCTGCTGCACCTCGCGCCCGGCTTTGCCAACGCTGCCGCCAACCTGCACAACGCCCGCAAGGCACGGGTGCCAATGGTGAACCTTGTGGGCGATCACGCGCTGCGGCACCAGAAATACGATGCCCCCCTCTCGGCAGATGTCGAAGGCGCATGCGCGCCGTTTAGCGATTGGGTGCGTTCGGGCCGTGATGCGGGTAGTTTTGCCGCTGATGCGATGACAGCGCTGGCCGTGGCGCAGAGCAAGCCCGGCAAGGTCGCCACGCTGATCGCCCCTGCGGATATCGGCTGGGATGCGGGCGGCAAGATGGCCGAGGCCGTGGCCCCCGCTGCCCCTGCCCCGCTGGATGAACGCGCGCTAGATGCCGCGATCAACGCTTTGGAGAGCGGTGAGAAAACCGTGCTGCTGGTCGGCAGCGCGTTGCTGGAAAGCCAAGAAGCGATGGCCCTACTGCACGGCATCGCAGAAAAGACCGGGGCCGACATCCTCGCGCCCACCTCGAACCGCCGGATGGAGCGTGGGCAGGGCCGTTTTGCGATCAACAAAGTCCCCTACCCGATCAACGCCGCCCTCGAATGCCTTGCCCCTTACAGCCGCGCGATCCTGATTGAGACGCCACCTCCCGTGGCCTTCTTTGCCTATCCCGGCAAACCGAGCCTGCTGCTGCCGGTCGATTGTCATACCGTCACATTGGCCGCCGTCGATGCGGACGGCTCCACGGCTTTGGCCGCACTCGCAGACCGCATCGGCGCGAAACCCGCCACCCCGCGCGACCACGAACGACCCGCCGCACCGCAGGCAGGCGGCATCACCCTGCAAAACCTCGGCGCGGCCTTGGCGAACGCATTGCCCGAAGATGCGATTGTGGTGGATGAAGCCGTCTCCTCCGGCGGAGCCACCTTCCCCGCGGGCGACAGTGCGGCGCCGAACACGTGGCTGGCCCTGACCGGCGGGTCCATCGGCATCGGTATCCCGCTTTCTGCCGGAGCGGCCATCGCCTGCCCCGACCGTCCGGTCATCACGCTGCAGGCAGATGGGTCGGCGATGTACACGATCCAAGGGCTTTGGACCCAAGCACGCGAGAACTCCAACGTCACCACGATCATCCTCGCCAATCAGTCCTATGAGATCCTCAAGGGCGAGTTGCACAACGTCGGTGCCCAGCCCGGCCCCGATGCGCTGAGCATGTTGAACCTCGACCGCCCGCAATTGGATTTCGTCGCGATGGCCAAGGGCATGGGCGTGCCGGGCAAACGGGTCGAAGACATCGCCGACTTGATGCGCACCATCGAAGAGGCCGCAAAAGAGCCCGGCCCCTTCCTCATCGAAGCGATGCTTTAACCCCTCGAAAGGACACGACATGACCCTCGATCCTGATCTGAAATCCCGCATCCTTCAGGCTGTCGAAGATGGCTTCGCTGAGCAAGTGAGCTTTACCCAACAACTCGTGCAGACCCCTTCCCTGCGCGGCCATGAACATGCGATCCAAGACCTGCTGTTTCGCAACCTGCAAAGCCGTGGCTACGCGATGGACCGTTTCAAGATGGACCGCGCCGCGATTGAGGCGCACCCCGGCGGCTCGAGATACTCGGACGATCACTCCGACGCGCCCATCGTCGTGGGCATTCACCGCCCGCGCGATGAGCGGGGCCGCTCGCTGATCCTGCAATCGCATCTCGATGTGGTGCCCGAAGGGCTGCACGACATGTGGGATGATCCGCCCTACTCGGCCAAGATCGACGGCGACTGGATGTATGGCCGGGGCGCAGGCGATATGAAGGCGGGTGCTGCGGCGAATATCTTTGCCCTAGACGCGCTGCGCCGCATTGGGCTGCAACCAGCGGCGACCGTCTATGTGCAATCCGTGGTGGAGGAGGAATCCACCGGCAACGGCGCGTTGCAGACCTTCCTGCAAGGCTACACCGCCGATGCGGTTTTCATCCCCGAGCCGGAAGAAGAGATGCTGGTGCGCGCCAATACCGGCGTCATCTGGTTTCAGGTGCAGGTGCGCGGCGTGCCGGTCCACGTGCGCGAGATGGGCGAAGGGGCCAATGCGATTGACGCGGCCACCCGCGTGATGACCGCCCTGCGCGAGATGGAGGAAGACTGGAACGCCGAGAAAGGCGACCACCCGCATTTTGAAGACGAGGCCCATCCGATCAACCTCAACATCGGCAAAATCGAAGGCGGCGATTGGGCGTCATCGGTGCCGTCATGGTGCAACATTGACTGCCGCGTTTCCATCTATCCGGGCCGCAGTGCCGAGGGTGCCGCGCGCGAGATTACCGAGCGGGTCAAAGCCTTTGCCCAGACCGACAGCTTCCTGTCCAACAACCCGCCCAAGGTGGTCTTTAACGGTTTCCACGCCGAAGGCTATGTGCTGGAGCCCGGCAGCGATGCCGAAGCGGTGCTGGAACGCGCCCACGAATACGCCATCGGCGCGCCGCTGCAGTCCTTTATGACAGCAGGCTATCTCGATACGCGGGTCTATGCGCTGTATAACAAGATCCCGGCGCTCTGTTACGGGCCGAAGTCTCGCAACATCCACGGGATCAACGAATCCGTCAGCCTGAGTTCGGTCAAAAAGATCACTCAAGCCATGGCGCTGTTTATCGCCGAATGGTGCGGGACCGAGGGCATCACCCCATGACCGAGGTCGGGATCACGCCTCAGGGCGGCTTGCCCCCCTTTCTCAGCGGTGTGCTGGCCGAAGAGAGCGGCAACAAGACCGATCTTCTAGCGCAAGATCCGCCCGCCTTTGACGCGGCACGCGCGGCAGAGGTTGCCTTGCAGCGCTATGGTATCTCGGGTGAGATCGAACCGCTTGCCGCTGAGAAAGACGCGAACTTCCTGATTACCCTCACTACGGGCGAAAAGGCGCTACTAAAGATCACCAACGCCGCCGAAGACCGCGCGGTGACCGACATGCAGACTGCCGCGCTCATGCATCTGGCCACCGCTGATCCCGAACTGCCCGTGCAACGCATCTGCGCCAGCCTCAATGGCAAGGCGGCCGAGGTTGCCACAGCGGCTGACGGTCAGCCCCATGTCGTCCGCCTGATGTCTTTCCTCGGCGGCACCGTCCTCAGCAATGCCACGCCGCGCCCCGGCCTGCACCGCGCCTTGGGCGATTTTCACGCGCGGGTCGCCCTTGGGCTGCGCGGTTTTTTCCATCCGGCGGGGGGGCATTTTCTGCAGTGGGACATCAAACAGGCAGGCCATCTGCGCCCGCTGCTGGCGGATGTGCAAGACGCCGAGCTGTGCGCCCAACTGGGGCGCACCCTCGATCACTTTGATGCAGAAGTCGCGCCCCAGCTTCCACATCTGCGGGCACAGGTCGTTCATAACGACTTCAATCCGCACAATATTCTGGTCGACGCGCCAGAGGCCCAGCACCCCGTCGGACTGATCGACTTCGGCGATATGGTGCATACGCCGCTGGCCTGCGATCTGGCGGTGGCCTGCTCCTATCAACTCGGCCAAGGCGCGGACCCGCTGCAAGATGTTTGCGAGATGGTCACGGGCTTTGCCAAACGCCTGCCGCTGGAGGCTGAGGAAATCGCGCTTTTGCCCAGTCTGATCCGGCTGCGCCATGCCACCACCTTGGCGATCGGCGCTTCCCGCGCCCGGCGCTATCCCGACAACGCCCCCTATATCCTGCGCAACGCCGCCGCCTCGCAACGCGGGTTGGCCGCACTCGACCATGTGGGCGACGCCGCCGCGATCAAAGCCCTGCACCGTGCTGCGGGAACGGAGTGACCGATGACCATGATCAACGCCTATGACAGCGCCCAAGCCGACGCCCTCAGCCCGGACGACCGCGCCCTGATCGACCGCCGCGCCAAGGCGCTCGGCCCCGCCTACCGGCTGTTCTACGACCAGCCGCTGCATATCACGCGCAGTGAGGGTGTCTGGCTCTGGGATAAGGACGGACGCAAATACCTCGACGCCTATAACAACGTCGCCTCGGTCGGCCATTGCCACCCCCGCGTGGTCGAGGCGATCACCCAGCAGTTGGGCGTGCTGAACACCCACACCCGCTATCTGCATGAAAACGTGGTGACTTACGCGGAACGGCTGCTGGCCACCATGCCCGGCGCACTCGGTCATGTCATGTTCACCTGCACCGGGTCCGAGGCGAATGACATCGCCCTGCGCATCGCCCGTAGCTATACCCGGCGCGAGGGCGTCATCGTCACCCGCCTTGCCTATCACGGGCTGACCGAAGCGGTGGCGGAACTGTCCCCATCCTTGGGCGATTTCATCCCGCGCAGCCCGCGCATCCGGCTGATCGACGCGCCCGACACGCTGCGCATTCCAGCCGCGGAGCAGGGCGCGAAACTCGCCGCCGATCTGGCCCAAGCGATTGCCGAGATGCGCGCCGATGGGATCGAGCCTGCGGCTTTCATCGTCGATACGATCTTTTCCAGCGACGGGCTGCACCCCGATCTGGCAGGGTTCCTGCAACCGGCGGTCGATCTGATCCGCGCCGAGGGGGGGCTCTTCATCGCTGACGAAGTGCAGCCCGGCTTTGCCCGCACCGGCGACGCCTTCTGGGGGTTCCAGCGCCACGGGCTGGTGCCTGACATGGTCACGATGGGCAAGCCGATGGGCAATGGCTTCCCCCTTTCCGGCACCGCGATGCGGCCAGAGTTGGTGCAAGAATTCGGAGAAAAAGCGCGGTATTTCAACACCTTTGGTGGCAACCCGGTGGCCGCGGCTGCGGGTATGGCGGTGCTTGACGTGATCGCGGATGAAGGGTTGCAGAACAATGCTGCCACGGTCGGCGGGGCCCTCAAGAACGGCTTGCAAGACATCGCGGCGCGTTACCCCGAGATCGGCCATGTGCGCGGCGCGGGGCTGTTTCTGGCCGTTGAATGCGTCACTTCGCGCGCAACCAATGCCCCCGACGCCGCCCGCGCCAAATTCGTGGTGAACCACATGCGCCAGAATGGCGTCTTGATCAGCGCCACCGGGCCGGGGGCCAATGTGCTGAAGATCCGCCCGCCCCTTGTGTTGCAGCAGCCCGAAGCCGCTCTGTTTCTCGACGTGGCAGAGGCCGCCTTTGCCGCGGCGCGCGCCGCGGGTATATAAACCGCCAGCGCCCTACTCCGCCTCGCGCAAGGACCGCTCCCGCGCGCGGGCCTCGGTCAGCCATTCCGGATCCATCTGCGGCACCGAGGTCAGCAACCGTTTGGTATAGGCCTGCTTTGGCGCGCCGAAGATCTCATCGCGCCCGCCCTGTTCGACGATCTGGCCGTTCTTCAGTACGATCACCTTATGGGCAATCGCCTCAACCGTGGCCAAGTCATGGGTGATGAACATGAAGGTCAGGTCCAGCTCGGTCTGCAAACGCACCAGCAGCCGCAAGATCCCCTCGGCCACCAGTTGATCGAGCGCACTGGTCACCTCGTCGCAGATGATGAACTCCGGCTCGGCGGCCAGCGCGCGGGCGATGCCAACGCGCTGCTTCTGACCGCCGGAAAGCTCGCTGGGTTTGCGGTCAAGGAAGGCGCGGTCAAGATCGACCAAATCCATCAGTTCCTCCACCCGCGCCCGAAGCACCCGGCCCTTGCGGCCCGTGAACTTGCGCACCGGGCGGGACAAAATCTCGCGGATATTGTGGCGCGGGTTCAACGAGGTATCCGCCGATTGATAGATCATCTGGATATTGCGCAGCGTCTCGGCCCCGCGTTTGGCCAATCGCGGTTCCAGCGGCGCGTCGTTCCAGAAAAACTGCCCCGAGGCGGGGGGCAGCAGCCCCGCGATCACCCGCGCGAGAGTGGATTTCCCCGACCCGCTTTCCCCCACCACCGCCGTGGTCTGGCCGCGCGGAAAGGTGAAGTTGAGATTATCCAGCACGGTCATCGGCCCATAGGCCGCCGAAACCCCCTCGCAGCGGATCAGCGCCGGAGCCTCCCCCGCCTCAGCGTCGGGGCGGCGAAACGACCGCACGGCCCAGAGCGAGCGGGTGTATTCCTCCTGCGGAGCGTCCAGCATGGTCTTGGTCGGTGCGGTCTCGATCGCCTCACCATCCTTCATCACGCAGATGCGGTCGGCCATCTGGCTGACCACCGCCAAATCATGCGTGATGTAGATCGCCGCCGTGTCATATTGCTCTACAATGTCGCGAATGGCGCCTAGCACTTCGATCTGGGTGGTGACGTCTAAGGCGGTCGTTGGCTCGTCAAAGATGATCAGGTCGGGGCGACAGGCCATGGCCATGGCCGTCATCGCCCGCTGCAACTGGCCGCCCGACACTTGGTGCGGATAGCGAAAGCCGATCTCTTCGGGGTTGGGCAGTTGCATCTGGCGGTAGAGGGCCACGGCGTCCTGCTTTGCCGCCGCGCGGCCCGAGACACCGTGCAGGCGCGGCGCTTCGGTATATTGGTCGATCAGCGTCTTGGCGGGGTTAAAGCTTGCCGCGGCGGACTGGGCGACATAGGCGATCCGCTTGCCGTGCAGACGGCGCAAGTGCCCGCCCGCCATGCCGATCAATTCGGTCCCGTCGAATTCGACGCTGCCCCCGGCGAAACGGACCCCGTCGCGGACATAGCCCATCGCCGCCAACCCGGCCGAGCTTTTGCCCGCCCCGCTTTCACCGACAAGGCCCAGCACCTCCCCTCGGTCGAGTTCCAGATCAAGCCCTTTGATAATCACACTGGGCCGCGCGCGGCTGCCTGCCTCAAGCCGGAGACCGCGAATGTTCAGAAGATTTCCCATATGCTTGGCCCCTGCTCGGTTAACTTTTCAGACCGCTGGCGCGGTGCAGCATCCAATCGACGATCAGGTTGATCGCAACGGTCAGCAAGGCGATGGCCGCCGCCGGGATCAGCGGGGTGATATCCCCAAAGCTGATCAAGGTGGCGTTTTCCTTTACCATCGATCCCCAGTCCGCCGTTGGTGGCTGAATCCCGATGCCGAGAAAGGACAGCGCCGCGATAAAGAGGAACACGAAACAAAAGCGCACCCCAAACTCGGCGATCAAGGTCGACCAGATGTTGGGCAAAATTTCGCGGCGCAGCAGCCATGGTGTGCGCTCTCCGCGCAGCCTTGCGGCTTCGACGAAATCAAGGCCGACCACATTCATCGCCGCAGCCCGCGACAGCCGGTAGACTGGCGCCACATAGATCACCGCGATCACCCCGACCATATTGGGGATCGACGGGCCGACGATGGCCAAGAGCATCAGCGCCAAGATCAACGGCGGCACGGCCATCAGCACATCGACCAAGCGCGACAGGACTTCGTCCAGCCAGCCGCCTTTGAGCGCGGCCAGCATCCCCAGCGTTGACCCGACCGAAAAGGAAATAGCCGTCGTCAGCAGCGCCAGCCCGACCGTATTGCGCGCCCCAAAGATCATGCGCGACAGCATATCGCGGCCCAGATTGTCGGTGCCCAGCGGATGCGCCGCACTCCATGGCAAATAGGCATCGCCCACCACCTGCGTCTCGCCATAGGGCGCGACGATAGGCGCGAATACCCCCGTAAAGGCGACGATTGCCAGCACCACCATCCCAAAGATCGCCGAGGGGGGCGCGGATTTCAGCAAAGATTTCATCGTTATCTCCCGTGCCGCAGACGCGGGTTCGACATAATCGAGATGATGTCGGCCAAGACGTTGAGCGTGATATAAACAGCGGCAAAGAATAGCCCCACCGCCTGCACCACCGGGAAATCCCGGCTTGAGACCGCATCCACCAACAACTGCCCAAGACCGGGGTAGGAAAAGACGACCTCTACCACCACCACGCCGACCACCAGATAGGCAAGGTTCAGTGCCACGACGTTGACGATCGGCGCCAATGCATTGGGCAGCGCGTGCTGCACGATGATGCGCCAGCGCGGCACACCCTTAAGGCGGGCCATCTCGATATACGGCGAGGCGAGCACGTTGATGATGGCCGCCCGCGTCATCCGCATCATATGGGCGACGACTACCAGAATAAGCGTCAGCGCGGGCAGAAAGCTGCGGTAAAGCGCGTCCCACAGCCCCGTGGCGCTGTCGATCCGCGCCAGCGTCGGAAAGACGCCGGCCTTGATCGACAGAAACAGGATCAGCACGTAGCCCACGAAAAACTCCGGCATGGAGATCGCCGAAAGCGCGGTCAGGTTGACGCCCCGGTCAAACAGCGTGTTGCGCCACAGGGCGGCCAGAAGCCCAAGGATCACCGCCAGCGGGGCGGCGATGACAGCGGCATAGGTGGCCAGAAACATGGTATTGGCAAGCCGCGGGCCCAAAAGCTCGGACACCTCGCGCCCTGAGGCCAAAGAGGTGCCAAAATCGCCGCGCAGCACACCACCAAGCCAATCGAGATAGCGAAGATGCGCAGGCTGATCGAGGCCGAGTTCGGCGCGAAAGGCGGCGAGGGTCGACTCGGTCGCCGATTGGCCAAGAATCTGCTGCGCCAAATCACCGGGTAAGAGTTCAATGCCAACGAACATCAGGGCGGATACGACAAAGAGGGTCAGAATGCCGAGGGACACTCGGCCGATAACAAGCTTCTGAAGCCGGGACATTTTAAGGTTTTCTCCGGCCCGGTTCGGGCCATTGGTGCGGGAAACGGACGGCCCCTTGGGGCCGCCCGGATGAGGCTGTGGCTTAGGACATCCACCAGCGTTCGATGAAGCGCTGGCTGTCGAGATCCCACATCTCGGACACTTCCTCAGGCATCTGAACGCTTTCGCTCATGGCCGAGACATATTGACCAAAGGCCGGGATCAGCGCGCCGCCCTGCTCTTTCACGATCTTTTGCATCTCGCCGTACATCTCGGCGCGGCGGGTCTGGTCCAGCTCAGGCCGCGCTTGCAACAGCAACTCATTAAAGCGCTCGTTGTCCCATTTGGTCTCGTTCCACTCCGCATCGGCGGCATAGCCGGTCGAGAACATCAGGTCAGGCGTTGGACGGCCACCCCAATAGGAGCAGCAGAAGGGCTTTTGCAGCCAGACATTCGACCAATAGCCATCATCCGGCTCACGCTTCACCTCGATATTCAGCCCCGCAGGCCGCGCGCTTTCAGCGAATAGAACCGAAGCATCCACCGCCCCGTTAAAGGCCGCATCCGAGGTGGACAGCGTTACATCAAGGCTTTCCAGCCCCGCCTGTTTCAGGTGGTACTTCGCCCGCTCCGGATCATAGGTGATCTGCTCAAGGTCGTCGTTGTAATAGGGCATCGAGCGCGAGATCGGTTGGTCGTTGCCCACGGTGCCATAGCCGCGCAGAACCTTTTCGATCATGTCTTCGCGGTTGATGCCGTATTTCAACGCCATCCGCACGTTCATGTCATCGAAGGGCGCCGTGTTGGTCTGCATCGGCATGATGTAATGCAACGTGCCGTCTTGGGTGTGGATCTTCACGTTGGGCGCGCGGCCCAGAAGGTTGATGGTCTTGAGGTCGGGCCGGTCGATCAAGTCAACCTCACCGGTCATCAGCGCGTTCATCCGGGCCGCCGGGTCGCCGACTTTCAGGATCACAACCTTGTCGAAATGCGCGCGGCCGTCTTTCCAGTAGTCATCGCGGCGCGTCAGTTCGACCCGTACGCCCGGCTCGAAAACGTCGATCACATAGCCGCCTGTGCCGATGCGGCTGTTGGGGTCGATCGTGCCATCGCCGGTATCTTGGCGAATGCCGAGGTGGTAGTCATTGAAGATAAACGGGAAATCCGCGTTCCCTGCGGCCAGTTCAAAGATCACGACCTTGTCGCCATCGGCGCGGATGTCGGTGATCTGCTCTAGCAGCGGTTTGATACCAGATTTGGACTCTGGCCCCATGTGGTGACGGATCGAGGCGATCACATCATTCGCTGTCGCCGTTTTGCCGTCCGAGAATTGCGCGTTGTCGCGCAGGCGGAAGGTCCATGTGGCCGCGTCGCTGCTGGCCTCAAAGCTCTCAGCCAAGTCGGGCTGCGCGGTGCCGTCGGGGGCAATTTCCGTCAGAGTGTTGAAGACCGCATAGCCGCTGGCGAACATGAAGTCGTTGTTGAAGGTTGCAGGATCAAGGCTGTCGGAGGTCGACCCTTGGGTAAAGCCAACCCGCAGAGTGCCACCCTTTTTGGGCTGGGCCTGTGCCCGTGCGCCCTGTGGCAGGATCAGCCCTGCCCCCACCGCAGCCGCGCTCCCGGCTAGAAAACTGCGACGGCTCGGTCCGTTTTGACGTTTTGTGAAATTGGTCATTGTATCCCCCTATGTTTGTTTTCTTGGTCAAACGCTCTGACAAAGCGCTTAGCGTAATGGTCGGTTACGCGGCGTTTACCGCCGCCCCTCGCGATGGCATGGGCCAGTCGCCCCGCCTGCTATCGCGGTCGAAACACCGCCATCGCTGAACGACAGCGCGTCTCTGCCTGCAATGCGATCAGCCGCGGCAGTTTGCCCGCCGCAACGATCTTGGTCATAGGCATAGCCGGTTCCACCGCCGGGGTATAGATGCCCGGCGCGCGTGTCGCGAAGTTACGCTACGGCTAGAGAGGTTTTTCGGGGAGAACTAAAGTGTTGTGGCCGGACTAGGAATGCGCCGAGCGCATCGACCTTTGCCGCGAGCGCCGCAAGACCGAGGGGCTGATCCCGCCCCGTCCGCGGCACCCTTAGGGTATTTTTCGCCCGACAATAAAAACTGGGCGATACGAGAAAGCAGCGCGGGAATTTCGCACTGCTTTCGCGTTCACTTCTCTTTCTTCACCGCCTTTTGCGGGTTCTTTGGATCGAACTCTTCAGGACGGTGCGCCGCGCCTTCGCGGTCATCCTGCGCATTGTGGCGCTCCCGGTGGGGTGGGCGTTTCTCTTTGGCATGATCTGGCTCGTTTTGGCATGACGTTCTCCTTTCGGGCTGTTTGTGCGGCAGCGATCCGCAGTCGGGAATTCATTAGCGCGGACGCCGACCATCTATTGCGTCCCTAAAAAGCGGGGCGTTCGAAAAATTTACGGCTACAAAGAACTAATGTTCGCCTCGGAGGTATGGTTGCACCACGAAGTTGCGATGAGAGGAAACCTGCGCATTACGCTTGTGACCAAGCCGCCGGTTTCACCTCTTGGGTCCAAGGCCAAAACCGCCCACCTCAAAAACGAGCCCCTAGTCGCGTGCCTTTTCCAGCAAGGCGACCAATTCACGGAACTTCTGGCGCTGCTCTTCGCGGTCGCCCGATAGGATCGCCTCTTCCATACAATGGTTAGCGTGATCCTCGATCACCAATCGCTCGACCGCGCGCAGTGCCGAGCGGACGGCGGCGGTTTGCACCAGCACGTCCACGCAATACCGCCCCTCGTCGACCATCCGTGTGACGCCGCGCAACTGCCCTTCCAGCCGCGCCAGTCGCTTGAGGATCGCTGCCTTGTTCTGCTTTGCTTCCACGTTTGATGCCTCCACCTAACGGAACTAAGACGACCGTGGCCAGTTAACATACCATAGGGGGGTATCTAGGGCCGCCTCATTCGCATTTTGCCGGCGCGTTGCTAGGCCCGCATTGGCTTCGGCGATCATAGCCCCCCTTGTCCTTGATTGCCACGGTGCGCGCCGCAATCGCGCAGAAATTTGAAAGAGGAGACACCCCATGTCCTACTGGCGTTTCGCCGCAATGATCGCGACTTCGACCATCGTGATGTTTGGCCTGATGTACCTGAACACCTACGCATTTGAGCATGTCTTTTTTAGCGAAACGCGGACCTATATGGCGCTGCTGATGGGGGCTGTGATGGCGGTCATCATGCTCAGCTTCATGTTGTCGATGTATTCCAACAAGGCCATGAACATTGCCATCTATATCGGCTCCATCGCGGTCTTCGCCCTGACCCTTTGGCTGGTGCGCAGCCAAGTAACTGTGGGCGATACCAGCTATATGCGCGCCATGATCCCGCACCACTCGATCGCCATTATGACCTCTGAGCGGGCAGAACTTTCGGATCCGCGCGTGCGCAAGATGGCCGATGGCATCATCGCCGCGCAGCGTAAAGAGATCGCCGAGATGCGCAGCTTGATCGCCGACATCGAAGAAAACGGCGACGCGGTTGATCCGGAATTGGGCGAGACCGAAAGCCAGCCCGAAGTTGGTACGGTGGACGAGGCACTATCTTCCGCAGAGGTCGCAAAAGTCGACCCGGCGGGGCTGACCCCTGAGAACGTCGAAAGCCTGCTTGGCAGCGCCGCTACCTGCCAGTTTGGCCGCACCAACGAAGGCGACCCAAGCCTTGTGATGGCGGGCAACGTCGGGGGGATCAAACTCTCGGGCACCTTGATCGAATTGCAATCCGATGAGGCCATTGACCAAGCCGCGCTTGCCGATGGCGCCCGTTTCACCGCCGATGGCGTTGACGTGACCGTCACCCCCCTTGCCGGGGCGGATTGGACCGATACCGAAAGCAACCTGCGCCGCTCAGAAGCCGAGATGAAATTCCATCTCGACCGCGGGCTGACCGTTGGCTACCGCGGATTCTTGGACTGCTCGAACGAGATGTGACCGTCGCCAAGGGGGGCCTGCCAACCGGGTGGGCCTCCCGTCGACTTTCGCGGCTTTGATGCAAAGGTCGAAGATTTAACCGCAATCCTTCCAGCGCTGGACACGTTGACAGGCTCTGCGACTTACGACATTGCTAACCCCTATGCGTGCTCTGGCAAACATAACAGACCTCTGCCGCGCCCTTCTGGGTGTGGTTCTGGCCTGTGGTCTGTTGCTGCTTCCCCCCTCTTCGGTTCATGCCGAAAGCGGAATGCACGAAAGCGAGCAGGCGGCGCATCACGCGGGCCACCAGATGACCGCAGCGTCAGAACTGCAACAGGATGTTGCCGCGCTACCTGATCTGACAGACATACCAGAGAGTTTCGAAGGCGAGCCTTGCTGTGGTGGCATCTGTCTGACGGCGGCGCTGACCGCATCGCAGGACGCCAAGATAACGGCCGTGCGATCCGTTGAATATGCCAGCGTGTCGCATTCTGTCGCCTCTGGCCAGCCCACGGGCCAATTGCGCCCGCCTCAAGCCTGAGTTGATCCCGGCCCCCTGACGGCCTTTGCATCTGCGGCGTCTGGCTGCGGGTAAGATCACCTCTTTCTCAGGCAAAAAAACCAATGAAATTACCACTGATTGCAGGGGCGATGTCCCTGACCCTTGGGGCTTGCGCCTCGACGCTCCCCCCATTTCCAGACGTCACAGCCGCCTATGTGCAGCAGCCCACGCCTCTGCCCGAAGTCGCCGCGATGACCGCCGCCGACAACAGCACGCGCGGCAGTGCCACGACCGCCGAAGAGCAACCCTTTGCAGGCTACCGTCGTCGCGGCGTGGTGGAGCCGCTCGATTGGCGACGATTGAACGCTGAACAGGCACCTATGCAAGGGATGGATATGCAGGGGATGAACCACTGATGCGTTGGAAATTGAAAACCGCCGCAGTCATTACACCACTGATCTTGGGCGCCTGCACGGCAACGGACCTGCCGGTGAGTTTCTCGGCCCGTGATGCTGGCTTTGCCACTGTTGAAGCGCGCACCTCCAAGGCCATCGGCAAG
>NZ_LWER01000181.1:0-213 GCF_001634775.1 Sulfitobacter sp. HI0027 | reverse complement strand
CGCTCTTCCACATAGATACGCTCGGCTTCGTTAAAGAGCGCATCGCTGTGCTCGCCCAGATAGGCGTCTTCGGTGCGGCTGCGGGGCAGGGCGGCACCGATGGCGGCACCCACTGCGAGAGCCAATGCACCAGCGACCATCGGATGCTCTTCGAACATGTCCGAGGCACGCTCACCGCCCTGACGGGCATAGCGGCCACCGGCATTCCACGCA
>NZ_LWER01000180.1:0-222 GCF_001634775.1 Sulfitobacter sp. HI0027 | reverse complement strand
AGGGTTTCGACACGCTCGCTTTGCGCCGCGTGATTGCGGGCATAGGCCTCCGATGCGGTCAGCACCGCCGTGTCAAGTCGTGCCATCTGTCAGGTTTCCTTTTCTTGCAAGATTCCGTGCAGGAACACGTCGGCATAGGTGCGTGACAGGGCATCGGCACCGCCGCGTTCGGGGTCGAACCATTCCAGCGTGGCGTTCAGCGCGCCAATCAGCATCAGGCGC
>NZ_LWER01000179.1:0-232 GCF_001634775.1 Sulfitobacter sp. HI0027 | reverse complement strand
ACAAGCACTATAACGTGATGCGTGACGAAGGAATCGTTTTTCTTGACTACCCTGGTTTACCTATCCCCCCGCGGGAGGGCTTCGCTCAAGGCGACTATGAAAAAGAAATGATCGTTCGCGGGGCGCTCTACGCTTCAGTCGCCTACCGAAATGACGACAATGTCCCTGAGCTAATGGCAGAAATAGGGCGGCGCGAGCTCTCTGGGACCCGGTGGTCCCGGAAACGACAGCT
>NZ_LWER01000178.1:0-209 GCF_001634775.1 Sulfitobacter sp. HI0027 | reverse complement strand
TAGAAAAGAACGGTGATTTTCGGGCTCATGAGGTGTCCTTTCGCTTGGGTGCGTCAAGATCAACGGCTCGCAGGGTGTTCTGTTCCTCGCGCTCAAAGTGAATACTGCCGCGCCCAGTCTTGCAGTCGGGCGATGAACTGCGCATCGGTCAGTTGATCCAAGGTGCCCTCAGGCGCGGTAAAATCGGGCAGCGGCTCTAGTGCGATGCG
>NZ_LWER01000177.1:0-203 GCF_001634775.1 Sulfitobacter sp. HI0027 | reverse complement strand
GGTTGCTTTCGATGCGCGCCAGCGTCTCGGTGTAGTCGCCGTCAATGTCGACCGACTTGCCGTCGGTGCGCAAGCTGATGCACTCTTTCTCAGCCGCTTTCTCGTCGCCGCCCGCAGCTTCGGCGAAAACTTCAAGATCACCGGTTTCTTCACAGCCCGCGAGGATCACTTTTTCCTCGAACACTTCGCGCGTGCCGTGTTTG
>NZ_LWER01000176.1:0-205 GCF_001634775.1 Sulfitobacter sp. HI0027 | reverse complement strand
GCCCAATGACTGTGAAGTGTTTGATAATCCAACCAGAAGGGCGGGTTTTGCACATCCGAGAATAGGCCAAAGTCGGGGGCATCCTCAGCAGGTTCGAGCGCGCCTTGCCACCAGTTGCCACGCTCCGCCAAGGCTAGTTCCTGCGTCAGCGGATGGCGCCGGCCTTCGGTCACGGCAAAGGAATAATGCGCGGTGAGAAGGCGAG
>NZ_LWER01000175.1:0-32305 GCF_001634775.1 Sulfitobacter sp. HI0027 | reverse complement strand
CCCAATAATGTGCGCTGCCACATGCCTCGAGGATAACCAAGCTTGGCTCCTGCTTAGCCATGAACACGGGAAACTGCGTTCGCGTCAGCTTCTTGCGAAACTGAATCTCCCCCGTGTGCAGCGCCCCATGAACTTGAAAAACATTCTTTGCCAGATCGACCCCGATCATCATATCCTTCATCTCGCCGTCCTCCTCTTTGTGTGGCTTTCAACACCACGACCTTGGCACATTGCGATGCCGTCTGGGGAGGGCGGCAACCACTCCATCTGTGGACAATCATCTTGAGGCTATAAGTGCTGCTACGAGGTTCCAACACGCTGCGTAACTGCAATCCGTTTTGTCGTATCTTGTGGCGATCCCTCTGAACTCTTTGATTTTTGCAAAGTAATTTTCTACCAGATGCCGCCACTTGTAGACCTCCGCGTCATAATCTCGCTGGATTTTGCGGTTGGCTTTGGGAGGGATCACAGCTGTTGCACCGCGCTGGTCGAGGTCTTGCAACAGCCAGTCCGCATCGAACGCCTTGTCTGCAAGCAGTGCATCAAATGAAACGCCTTTGATCAACGGCGCGACACCTTTCATGTCATGCGCTTGTCCCGGCAGCAGTAAGAAGCGCACCAGATTGCCGAGCGCATCCACCAACGCCACGATCTTGGTCGTCAGTCCGCCGCGCGAGCGCCCAATGGCCTGACTCTGAGTCCCCCTTTTGAGCCGGTCGCCTTCTGGTGAACCTGAACTATCGTTCCATCGATGAGTGCATATTCGAGGTCGACGTCTTCACTCATAGCTTTGAAAAGACTCTCAAATACTCCGGACCTGGCCCACCGGCGAAACCGTCGGAACTGGCTGTTCCAATGGCCAAAGGCAGGTGGCAGGTCGCGCCACGGCGACCCCGTGCGCACCCGCCAGAAGACCGCTTCCAGAAACAAGCGATTGTCCTTTGCTGTGGCTCCGGCATCGCTGACCTTACCCGGAAGATGCGGTTCAAGCCGCTGCCACAAGCTGTCCGACACCACAAACCGCTGCTCGTTCATTCAAACCTCCATTTTGGGAGTTTGAATCAGAAATCAGGCAAAATGGGAATCCTGAATGTCCACGGACCCTAGTACAAGCCCAGCCGGAATATCCTCATCCAAGCTGACGAGTTTCCGCTCCAGCTCGGCCTGGTCACGGATCACTGCCTGACCGACACCACCGCGAGCTTTAACAGGCTTAAGTCTAAGACCTCCTTGCCTCAGAAGCACGGTGCCCGCCCTCAGCGCATCTTTCCGTGAGAAAGTTGTAAAGCCCGCCAAGACCGAATCCCCTACTAGTTGTGGAAACAAAGTGCACCATCCCTCAGGGGCTATAGCATTAGTCGATACCAGCGGATGGGTGATCGCCTTCGTCGCGGCAAAGTTACTTGGAACTACCCCTCCGAAAAAATCATCCTCACTTCGGATGCCGAGAGCTTCCGCCATTTCGCGGTCAAGAGTTTCGGTCGGCATCACATAAGCAGAGATCAGAGGCTCCGGAGCGGAATATATGCCCCCATATTCAAGACCTTTGAGAGATGCCAAGCGACGAGCGATTTTCTCATGTTGTTGCAGTTCGTGATCCGGAAAAGCAGCGCGTCCAGCCGGCAGAAAAATAGCGACAAGGGAAGGCGATTGAAGTTCACTTCTTTGATCTGAGCGTTCCGATCCCGTTTCCGCCAGATTTTTGTCGAGGTTTTCCGCCATCTGTCGGCCTTTCTTATACTATCGTCCGTTCTTATACTATCGTCCGTCTGATTTTATGCTCCTCCGAGGTGAAACGCCTTGACGGTTGCATCGTTCCATCAAGGATGGCGGCGAGAATATGCCCGGGGTCGCACGCTAGTGCTCTGAGTCTGACACTTCCTACCTGTTTCCGCGCGTTTCATCGAGTTTGTCCAGCGCGCGGCGTTCCCGGGTGAGGATATCCTCTGCGGTTTTGGTCCATTTGAAGGGTTTTGGTTTCTCGTTGTGGTGGGCCAGATAGTTGTAGATCGCGGCCTCAAGGTCATCGACGCTGGAATAGCTGCCGCGCCGGATGCGCCTTGATGTGATCTCGGCAAAGAAGCGCTCCACCAGGTTCAGCCATGACGCGCTGGTGGGCGTGAAATGCAGCTTGATGCGCGGGTGTTTTTCGAGCCAGGCCTTCACCTCAGGCGTCTTGTGGGTGGCGTAGTTGTCGAGCACCAGATGCACATCGCGCCGGGTGGGCACAGCCTTGTCGATCTGTCGCAGAAATTTTAGGAACTCCTGCGCACGATGGCGTGGCATGCAATCGCCAATGACGGTGCCTGATTTCACATCCAGCGCAGCAAACAGCGTGGTCGTGCCATGGCGTTTGTAATCGTGCGTTACAGTCGCGGCACGGCCCTTCTTGAGCGGCAGTCCGGGCTGGGTGCGATCCAGCGCCTGGATCTGGGATTTCTCATCGACGCAGAGCACCACGGCACGGTCTGGCGGGTCGAGGTAGAGCCCGACGATATCGGTGACCTTCTCCTCG
Source organism: Sulfitobacter sp. HI0027 (assembly GCF_001634775.1). Taxonomy (NCBI): domain Bacteria; kingdom Pseudomonadati; phylum Pseudomonadota; class Alphaproteobacteria; order Rhodobacterales; family Roseobacteraceae; genus Sulfitobacter; species Sulfitobacter sp. HI0027. Next base: position 29,790 of record NZ_LWER01000175.1, on the reverse strand, counting down.
AACTTTGGGTCGTTCGAGACCTTGAACCCCTTCATGAGATGCGGCTTCAAGCCAGCTTCGGCTCAGATGCGGCCGACGCTCGACGGCGAGATGCCCATGGCTTCGGCCATTAACGCGCGGCTCCAGTGCGTTGCATTGGGCGGGGTTTCCTGCACCGTCTTGGCGATCACCTTCAGCCTTGTTTCCATGGGCAAAGGCGGCACCCGCGAGGGTCGCGTCTTGTCACGCTTGAGACCAGCGACGCCCTCATCGAGATACCGCTGCTGCCAGCGCCAGACCGTGGGTGTCGACGTGCGCGCGCGTCGCATGATCTCGAACATACCATGACCGTGCGCGGTGGCCAGGACAATCTCGCCCCGCCAGACAAGCTTGCGCGCAGTGTTGCGGTTGCAGATCAGGGCTTGAAGCTCAGCACGGTCGGCGGGGCCAAGATAAAGGCAGATGTCATCGCGTCTCATGCCTCAAATATGGCACATCACGTTGCCGATGGGAATCTTCTGTCAGGTGGTGAACACTAGATGAAGTTTACGCTTAGGTTTTTGTATTGTTTTCGGTCCTATGTGGTGATTTGCTCTACCCCTGAAGACTGAACCCTTGAAAATGGTATTCTCGGCTAAGCTTTTCTGGGTGGGAGAAAATCAGTAGGGCGTTTACGTTCGGTGAAGGTCTGTATGAGACCCCCGCACAGTCCATCTCCTGGTCAAGATCGCACTTGAAATCTGGCGGACATTGCTCTACATACTTGAATAGCTTCAGGTGGCGGGACTTGCTGCAAGATTATCTAATCAAGCAGTATGCTGTAGCTGCGCACCTCTAAAGAGGTTCGGTAAACCACGGTAAGGCGCACCCGCTTCACGACTCAAGAAGCTCCCATTTGGGAGCTTCTTCTACTTTTAGGGTTTTGTTTTCCTGGCTGCCTTGCGCTTCTCACGCTTAGCCTTCCGTTTTGCAGCGTTTTCAGCCGCACGCTCCGCCGCGATCGCTTTGCGTTTCTCTTCTGTCATAGGGAGGCGCTCTTGTGAAAAGACGCAGGTGCGCAGCGCTTGGCGCATGTCTCGCTTGTGCTTGCCTTCGGTGTTGATGCTACGAGAGTGGCAAGTCAGCACATTCAACTCCACCTCGAAGTGCTCAGCCTCGCTTGGATAGAGGTAGTAGAGGATCACATCGAATGTGCCCTTGATAATCTTCATGTCCGGCTCTTCGGTCAGCGCGGCCATGTTCTCAATATCATTATGGTCCTTCATCTCCCAGGTGACACCGTTGGAATCCAGCAGGGTTTGCACGGCCTCCGGGAGTGTCAGGCTACGCTCATAGCGCACCGGGTCGAACCGGCGACGGCTCTGATTTTGATCAAGCATATCGAAGGCCTCGCCGTACGCGGCCCTCTCGCTAAAAACATGGCAGGAAAAACTGACGCGAACGCGAAGATCGTCCCCATCGACGCCCGCCCCCGGCAACGAGTGGAAAAACGGCGCCAGATGGCTGATCGAATATTCGACATTCTTGACTAAAACTGTCTTACCTAAATGTTCGATCATCCACCCCTCCTTGCAAGCTTTCGCTTTTAGGTTCGCAACCCCGAAATTCAATGATTATTTCCGGTCGTACGCGCGGAAGGCTGAACTACGACGCAATCGCTGCGAAAAACTTGTATGCTTGGGTGGCCAAGACATTCATTCGATAGGAGCAATTACCAATCATCGCCCAGCGATCACATCACCTCCCGTACGTCTGCCCGCCGATACCACACCCGTACCCCAGGCACACAAGCCGTGATCTGCACCGCGCCAATGCCATCCAGTTTGTTTTTCATGCCCATCGGCGACGCGCCGGCCACTTCGCAGATTTCCCGCAGCGCGACATGGTCCTGCTGGAACCGCTCAATTTCCTCGAGAGCGAAGAGCTGAACCGGGCGACGGTTCGCCTTCTCCTCGACCTGCACCGTGATGTATGGCTGCCCTGTACTGTCGCGCATCGTGAGCAGAAGCTGAAAGTCTTGGACGCTCATGCCGATCAGTGCTGCCGCCTCGTGCTTTCCTACACGGCCCCCACCCTTCCGCCGGGAAAGCACGTCGCGCACCTCATAAGGATCCACCAGGATCCCCTGAAGCTTCAGGTCGGGATCGACAACCTCTACCCGATCAAACGCGCCTGACAGAATGCCATGGATGATATCAATCGTTGGCCAACGCGCCGGCAGACCCGCGGCCATAAGCTCCATCATACCCTCAGATGGTTTTCCCACGCGGTTCGCCTGCGCCATCAGGTCATCAAGGAAGGCTTGAGCCCCCTCAGGAGCGATGGATTTCCGCGTCCCGCGACCCTTCTCTTCTGTAATATGCATCCGTGGGATCACGCCGCTCCGCGAAAGGGTTTCCGCCATGATCCGGCTGCAGTTCAGGAAGCTCTCGAGGTCCTTCACGCTAAATGCCGATGACAGCCGCACTGCCATTTCCTCACCTTTTTCCGCGTCAAAGACATGGTGCGAAAGAATACGGTCTTGGTTTGCATCCAGGAGCCCGTGCAACACCGCGGCACGGTGTAACGTACTCTGGTTCAAGCCGGTTTTCTTGGACAGGGTGTAGCTTGAGTGAACCCGCTGACGGTCTACGACTTCGCCGAACAGTTCGCTACCCGCCTCGTACGGGATATTGTCGAGGATGAACTCGCGCAGCACATCTCGGATTGGGCCCTTGTCCTTTGCCCCGCGCTGGAACTGGATCCATTTGAACAGAAAGCCAAGGACCTTTTGAGCCCGCCCACACCGGGCACTCGGTGCCAGTGCGGCAAGATGTGCCTGCAACGCCTCTCGGATGCCGTTCGCCCCAAGCGCCGCAACCTCGAAGCCGACATGCCCGGCCTTATGCCAAGCAGCCTCATCCATCAAGTTGAGGTTGGCGTTCGGGCCGTTTACGAGGAATGTCCCGAGCATTTCGCAAGTCCGCGCGGCCAGATCGATCGGTTGATCGTCCAGCCAGGTAGGCCCTGCCGCGCCTTTGAGCCGCCGGAGCACATAAGTCTCCAAGGCAGACGCCCCCATCTCACGAGCTTCGGAAGCGAGCTGCTCCAGCTTCTCGTCATCGGGAGCGACCTCGGCCATGAGGTGTAGCCCATCTGAAAAACGCCCCACCTTCCCCCGAACCAGTTCTACCCCGTGAACCGAACAGGCGCGGATATGCTCGATCTGCCAGGACACACGTCCGACGCGTACGCCGCGCGACGCGCTCGCTGGCGACGCATCTTCCAGAAGGCAGCACGGGCAGAAGCAGGTTTTCTTCATGTCAGCAAAGTCAACGTGAACCGGCTCGCCCGCGATCATACGTTGGCGGTTCCCCAACGATTGGAAGCACATGGTGTTCAGCTGGCGGGATGAAAGCCCAAGCAGGGTTTCGAGGCGATCGATGGTCTCCTGGCGCGGCGTAATCAGTTTGCTGCGGGATACGCCGATGAATTCCAGAAAGTCGAAGAGGTCCATCTCGCAGTGGAACCGGGCAACCCGGTTCAAATACGAGGTCAGACTTTCTCCAGCGATAACGGGAAGGATCGGGTGCAATGCCATGATTAGGCGCGCGCCTTGCGCTTGCGGCCGCGCTTGGCCGAGACCTTCGGCACCGCAGGCTCTTCATCGTCCGGCTGCACGATGCTGGTCCAATCCGCTACGGCAAAGATATTGGCGGAGATCTCGCAGCCTTCTTCCTTGCCATAGGCCAGCTCAAAATGCTCCAGCTGCAGCGTGGTCGCCTTGTCGTGCAACGCAGCCTCAATGGCCTTCAGGATCAGGTAGATGCAGCGCCCGAACCGGTGCCGACCAGCGCGGATGATCCGATTGTTTGTCTCCGCTGACACATCTACCTTCAGACCCGCCTTCTTGGCAAAAGCGACGGTGATCGCCTCAACGAGCTCGTTGTCGGCAGCGAACTCGAGCTGCGGTGGGCAGATCTTCGAGAAACGCCGGTTCACCTGCGCATCAAGGCTGGTGATTTCCTTCAACCGTTCCGTGCCCGACAATACCACCACGACCGGGTGATCCCCCTGCATCAGACCCTTCAACATCTTGAACATAGACTGCGTTTCGGCAGCCATGGTTTCCTTAAACATGTCCTGAGCCTCATCGATCCAGACCAGCGTAACCCCGAGAATGCGCAGGCGCCGCCGGACCAGGTCCCAGATTGCGTAGACCTTGGCGCGATCAGACACTTGGTCAATCTCGAGCTTCTTAAGCATGTCCACGCCCAGGCTGCGCAAAGTGGCAGGGCTTTCGACCTTGACCTGGAGCCAGCGCGGCTGACCGGTCTCAGGGTTTGTCGACAATGGGTCGAACGCCTTCAGAGTCTTTCGGATTGCTGTGGTCTTGCCGCCGCCCGAACCCTCGATGAAGGCGATGCCATGGGTTTCGCTTTCGTCGGTGAAACGCACTGGCTCGTGGGTGACGTTACCCCCCTCGTCCTCTGCAAACATGCATTCGAGCATCTCCTTAAGCGCGGCTTCGCGTGGGGTGCGAATGTGAACCTTGCGCAGCTCCTTCATGATGGCGGCGGGTGTTTTGGTCATTGGGGCCTTTCCAGTCATATCAGTTGAACTCCCACACATCGTCATCGCCATCATTGTCAATCTTCAAGACAGGCTTTTCCGCAGCAGGGGCGGTCTTCTTGGATTTGGGTTTGTCATTGCTTTTTGACTTTGACGCAGCGCCATCCTGGACGGGCTCCGCGGTGGTGGCCTCCGGTTCCTGCGCAGATTTCGGTTCCTGCGCACCTTCGGGCGCCATCGGTTCGATGGACTGGCCACGACCCCGGACCGGCCGGGACAGCTGCGCACGATCAGCGACCACTGTAAAGTTCGCCACGGCTTCCTGTTCTACCGCCTTAAGGCGCTTCTCAGACCAGGCGTGGTCCATGATCCTGTAGGCCGCGCCGCGGGTGGCATTGATGGCTTCGATGTCGTCCAGTGCGCGACGGACCACCCCTTCTTCCCATTCCTTGCGTTTGCCGTCTTTGGCGCGCAGCGCCCGGCGGGCGGCAGCCCAAGTCGAGGCATCAACGTCATGGAAGATCGAGGAGACGGCTGCAACCTCTTGCCAGACGCCATCCATTTTCACCTCGATGCTGCCGATATTCTCGTCAAGCCAGCGCACGTCGACCTGTTGGTTGGCGTTCTTCAGAAACCAACGAGCGAGATCCTCGGAGTGGTACCGGACGTTCATCACGCGGATGCCATCTTGCTGAGTCACGCGCTTCAACGGCAGCCCAAGAGCCAAGCGCTTGCGGCGCATAGTCGGAGCCGATTTCAGCGGGAAGTTCCCGTCTTCATGATCGGCCTGCCACTGTTCCAAGGGAGTCCGTCCATTCAGCCCGAGGTGCGGCGTGTTGTGGTAGATGTCGACAACGTAGCGGATCAGGATCTCCGCGATGTCGTCAGCCGAGAGGCAGGCCCGCTCTTCCGACGGATGCCCGGACCGCTCCAGCACATTGCCGAAGGTACGACCGTAGAGGCGCGGCAACAATGTCGTGGAGAGCGTTCGGAACACCCGCTCGATATGGGCTCGCATGCTTGGCGTGCCGGCAATAGTTTGCAGCTTGGTGATTCCGAGATCGGCACAGGTGGTCGAGAACGCGGCGGCTTTGAAGGCTGGGCCATTGTCGACCGCCAAGATCTCCGGGACGTTCGCGCCCGGCCAAGGCGCGATGGCGCCAACTGCATCGGCAAAGGCCTCCTTGTCGCTCACCACCATGTTCAGACATTTCTTCGCGCTCGAGGTCTTCGGATTCGCGGTCAGGGTCATGCCGACGATCACGCGGGTTCGAACGTCGATTGCCACCACCAGCCACCAACGCATGGTGTTATCTGTCAGCCCGATTTCCGTCAGCTCCTCTTCACTGAACATGTCAAGAAGCCCGCTTTCAGCCAAGATCGACAGGAGGTCGATGCACCATTCATCCATCTCCACGCGCTCGAAGGGGCGAAGGGTCTCAAGGCCGGTTTTGACCGCCCGCATCTTCTTCATGGCTTCCTTCTGCCCAAAGCGTGCGACAGTGACGTGGAACTTATCGAGGCGCTTGATGAACAAGCGGATCGCCTCGCGGCCGGGGACGCGAAGCGGCGCCAGATCATCTTGGGCGCGACGGTCGTTCTCCTTCTCGAAGCCGCGCTTTACGTCGATGACGGTCATCGCGATCGTCTTGCGCTGGAGATTCATGTAATTCTCGTTCACCAGACGTGCCAGAAGGGCGCGCTCGTCGACGGTGAATGCGCTGAACCGGTTGCCCTGCTTCACGCTCTTGTCGACCAGAGCCTTCTTGCCCCCACGTTTGTAGAGGGCGACCCAAGTCCGCAGCGCCCGGGGCGAGACATGATCGGGAATGACAACGCCATGGCGCGCCTTGGGCTTGCGGCCTTCGCCGGCGCGATAAGCCGTCAGAGCTTCAGCGTAGCCGGGCTCCGGCATTTCCTCCACGAGGTAGTCTTCGGCCTCGAGGACGATGCGTTGCATGTTCGCTTTGATCGACTCGTCGGTGCCCTTGATCTCGCCATCACCCTTGAGCAGCAAGAATGCCTGGACAACAGCATGGCGCATTTCGAGCCGCTTGCGCATCGCCGGCGGAATCCCGGCCAAGATAATGTCCTCGAAGTCGTTCACGGTCGGACGCAGATGCTCGGGCATCAGGCCGTAAGGGATGACTTCAATCTTGCCGAGGCCGTTTAGGCGCTTCAGCGTCCCCAGCTCGTAAGATTGAACAATAAGCGGATTGTCGATTTGGGAGAATGCTGCCTGGTCGCCACTCAGATAGATGAACCGATACCGGATGCCGGTGATCCGGTATTCATGGTGCATGTCCAGAGAAAAGATGGGGAAGTTCGAGGCGTTTGCCATGGGAATGTCCTTATGGTGTCGCGCAGCCTGTGGCCGGGCGTGGAGGGATCGGTCCCGCGCGCAGAGTGTGCGCGGGCCTTGACGTTTGGTGGTCAGAGGGATCAGGCCGAGCGGTAGATCGTCGGCCGCAGGCTGTAGCTGCGCTTGATCGTGGTCGTCGGGCGGATGAGACCGCGCTCGACCTGCACCGCGAAGCCGCGGCGCAGCAGTCGGATCAAGGCCGAGTAACCACGCGCCTTCATGCCGGTGTCGATGGTGAGATCACGCAGCGAGCGACAGGCCCCATCAGGCAGCGCTTCGATGGCGCGCGTGGCTGCAGCATCGGCCTCCGGGTCAGCCTCACGCACGGAAGCTAACATCTGGGCATTGCGCAAATCGGTCTGATCGATATCCGCATCTGTCAGGAGTTGGACATCGTCCGCGTATTCATATTTACGGACCCACCAGCTGACCTCGGCCATATCCTCGAGGAAGACCCCGGAGTGAAGGCGGATCTCGGGCTTGATGGTGTAGGCAATCCGGTAGCCATCGAGCAAGGTCGCCACGACGTCAAAGACGTGCTGCTGCAGATCGTCTTCATCTTCGCCGAAAAAGAACCGCTGCTGCTCGGCCAGTTCGGCCACCTCTTCATCTGCGTTCAGCAGCATCAGGTGACAGAGTTCGAGCCAGCTTTCGGCTTGGGTGCGGGTGCCTTCGCCTTCACCAAGGACGGTATGGGCGGTGCAATGACCCTTGGACGCGGCGGGCACATTGCGCTCGGCCAAGGATGAGTTCGGCAGCAAAATGCCACCTGAGATATCGAACATGGGGAAACCCCTCTACGCGATCGTCCGGATCGGCATCCAGACAGGAAACGGCGAGATCAGCCGGAGACCGGCGGGATCAGGCGCGTATCGCGTCGAGGAGTGGGGTGAGGATATGAAGCATTGGTACCTTCTCGGTAATCATCAGTGGGACAGGCCTAAAGAGCCGATCACAGCAGCCGGGTCAGGCTATCTGTATGAGTACGTAAAAGGTGTGGATTGCTTCAAACTTCATGAGAAACAACTTTTGGTATCGCACCGCATTACTCAAGGGTGGCAATGAATGACACGTTGGGTTGAAAGGCTCACGGGTCGGTGCGCTCGTTGGAAGGCACAATAAGAATAATTACTAATAATAATTTTAATTCAATCACTTAACTATCGCCTCGGCAGCCGTTGTTAGTAGTGACGCTGTGGTAAAAGAAGCACGAATGACGTTGTCTGGTAGAACATCGATATGGAAGCAATCAACTACATATCAAAAAAGTAGTTGCTGCCTATTCTTTTTTCGTTGACTTATTGTAGCAGCGTGAGAATATTGACCACATCAACACGGAGCATCACCCAATGAACGTATCCAACCATTTCGATTGCAGGATGAACCAACGCAGCATCAGAAAAGGTCTGACCGATCTCGCCCTTGACCTCGGCGAGGTGGAAGGTGACCGTTACGTTCTCACGACAAGGATCATCGACCAGGAACTCGAGCAGATGCGCCGGAAGAAAAGACTCCTAGACGACGCCCGCAAGAAGGGCGGCGTGGTGGTCGTGACCGATGATGATATGCTGATAACAACCTACCACACCAAAAGCTTTAACTATAAGTTGTCAAAAAATAAGTAACCCCTGCCTAAAAGGTTCAAATGAAAACGCAAGAAATCCTTACCCAACTCAGCTTCGCGCGCAGCCTCCCGGAAGGTCTTTTCGCCTTTCTTGAGATCACGGCGAATCTAGTGGAAGCCAAGCGCCCTCTGGAAGAGCTCGACAGTGCGAGCGCAATACGCAGCGAAGTCGCCCAGGTTCTCGAAGGCGTCGGGCGCGCTCTACTCGGCACGCCCCGGCAAGAAAGATACCGCACGCTTTCGGAGCTTATGGATGCGGCCGTTGATCACCACGGCGAGGGCTGGGTCCGCCCCGAGGCCAGCAAAAAGATAATCGAAATGATCGGTGATGCGGCCTCAGTTCGCTTCTCCTACCCATGGTCCATGCGGCCCTGCCTAGATTACACAATGGCATCATATTTGAGTGACCGCGCACCAGAGATTAATTTCGTAACGCCCAACGCAGACCAAGCACGGATCTTAGGAAATATTCTGTCGATCCTCGATCTCGGCGGGGCCGTGACGATCGAAACTGGCTGGGGTTGGGATCGGCGTGAAGTGAGTAGTGCTGCAGTAGAAGTCATGTTCCCTCCCTTCGGCATGACTGTGAAAGATGATGACAATATTCCTGAACGCACCCTCACGAGCCTTGGCCTAGAACGAGGAAAGATCGGCCGAATGCTGTCTGAAACGCTGGCGATTGCAGACGCAACCGCGATGACACTCGGCCGCGTGATCCTTTCGACGACGACCGGTGCCATGTTCCGGATGGTCGGCAGCGAAACCGTGGCGCGCGACAACCTCATGCGCAGTGATCGGCTTCAAGCTATCATGGGAGTGCCATCCGGCATGATGTTCACGGCAACGGCAATTCCGACGCTGCTTGTCACCCTTTCGACGACCGTCGCTAAGCGCGATACCGTGCGCTTTGTCGATCTTGGGCATGACCTCGTATCATCAAAGGGGCGCCGAGGCAGGTTCGAGGTTCTCCCTGAGGCCTCGTGGCTCAACCTAGCGTCCACGGCCAAAGTGGAGGATCGCGCGCTGGCGCGGGATGTTTCCTTTGAGGAAATCCGCGAGAACAATCTCGTCCTCACTCCAAACCGTTACCTGAGTACCGGGGCGCGAGAACGTATCGATGATCTACTGGCGAAACACGATGTTGCTCCGCTCGAGGATCTCGTCGGGTTCATCCGCCCGCTCAGCATTTCCGCCGATGAGGATGGCAAACTTACGCTCTTGGAGGCCATGCCGGCAGATATCGGGCCAGACGGATTCATTGGAGAGCCGAAACGCGCGGTTCGGGTGAGCCCTGCCAAATACAACAAGGCCCGCAATCAGCGCCTGGTCCCTGGTGATGTTCTCATTGCGGTGAAGGGGACTGTGGGTTCGGTCGCACTCGTGCCCGAGGGCATTCCTGAGGAAAACGCCGAGACGATTTGGACAGCGGGGCAGTCGATGATGATCTTGCGCGCAGCCCGGCGCGGCGGCATCGCGGCACTGGCACTCTACGAGTACCTCTCTGACCCGACAGTACAGGAGCACATCCAGTCGCTTGCCGGCGGTGCCGTAATACAGTCGATCGGCATGAAAGACCTCAAGGCGCTGGCGATCCCCTTGCCCGACCCCGGCACCTTGACAGAGCTGCAGCGCGGCTTTGAGCGCCGCCAGGATATCCTCACCCAAATCGAAGACCTGCAAAAGCAACTGGAAGATGATCGGGCTGCCTGCTGGCCACATCGAGAATTAAAGCCATCCGAGTGAATAAAATTCCGGGTATCCACAGGAATTCCAAAGCCCGTCTATATCAATCCGCGATTCAGCCGACTACCTTTGCGGGAAGTCGAGAATTGCACAACCGAATTGGAGACCGGCCTTGAGCCAGGAAACGATCAACAACAACGCTTCTTTTATCTGGTCCATCGCAGAATTGCTGCGCGGCGACTTCAAGCAATCCGACTATGGTAAGATTGTCCTGCCGTTCACGATCCTCCGCCGTCTCGACTGCATTCTCGAAGCCACCAAATCCGATGTGGTCGAGCTTGCGGCGGGCCTCGACGCTGACACAGATGACGAAGTGCGCGCCATGGTCCTTGGCAACGCAGCCAATGCAGGTGGGCAGGTCTACAATGCCAGCCCCTTCACCTTTGCTACGCTTCGGCAGCAGGATACAGGTCAACTGCGCAAGAACCTGATCGACTACCTGATGGGGTTCAGCCCGAACGTCCGTGACATTTTCATCGAGAAGTTTGAGTTCACCGAAGTCCTCAAGAAGCTCGACGAAGCGGAATCGCTCTGGATGGTCTTTGATCGTTTTTGCCAGATTGATTTCCACCCTGATGCCATTACCAACCTCGAAATGGGCTATCTTTTCGAAGAGCTGATCCGTCGCTTCTCGGAAATCTCGAATGAAACCGCGGGTGAGCATTTCACCCCGCGCGAGGTGGTCCGCCTTCTGGTCGATCTCCTGCTCGCCAATGACGAAGAGGCTCTGTCCGGGAAGGGCATCATCCGCCGCGTCTACGATCCGGCCTGCGGCACCGGTGGCATGCTGTCGGTGGCGGAAGAATCCATGAAGGCGATGAACCCCGCGCTCAATGTCGACCTGTTTGGCCAGGAACTGAACGGAGAATCCTTCGCGATCTGCAAGTCTGACATGCTCGTGAAAGGTCACGACGCCTCGCGCATCGCTTTTGGCAACACTCTGACGCAAGACGCTCACCGCGGCGAGACCTTCCACTACATGCTTTCCAATCCGCCATACGGCGTGGACTGGAAAAAATACGCAGCTCCAATCAAAGAAGAGGCCGAGGATCTCGGCTACGACGGGCGTTTCGGTGCGGGCCTCCCGCGAATTTCCGATGGGCAGCTCCTGTTCGTCCAACATATGATTTCCAAAATGCGCGACGACGAAAAGGGATCGCGCATGGGGATCGTCATGAATGGCTCGCCTCTCTTTACCGGCGGTGCAGGCTCAGGCGAGAGCGAGATCCGCCGCTGGCTGATGGAGAACGACCTGGTTGAGGCAATCATCGCCCTGCCGACTGACATTTTCTACAATACCGGTATCCAGACCTACATCTGGCTGCTGTCGAACCGCAAACCCGAGGCACGTCGTGGCAAGGTGCAGCTAATCGACGCCTCGGGCGAGCGTTTCTGGCAGTCTATGCGCAAATCGCTGGGCTCCAAGCGCCGTGCAATCAGTGATGATGCGCGGGCGGAAACGGTGCGCATCTATGGCGAATTCTTGAACGGCGAAGCGGGCTTTGGCGATGTGTCGAAGACCTTTGACACCACCGATTTCGGCTACCGTGAGATCCGGGTGGAGCGCCCGTTGCGTTTGCGCTTTGAACTGACGGAAGAAAAGCTGCAGCTCATTTCCGAACATCGGCGCTTTGGTGAGTTGAAAGAGGCTGGCCCCATGCTTCTTGACGGGCTGAAACGCGGCCTGGCAGGACATGTTTGGATGGATCGGGCTGAATTCGTTCCGGTTTTCAACAAAGCGCTCAGGCCTTTTGGCAAGAACATCTCGGCCCCATTGAAGAAAGGGATCATCGATATTCTCGGTGATACCCATGAAGATGCTGAGATTTGTGTCGATAAGAATGGCAATCCTGAGCCTGATCCGAAGCTGCGTGATCACGAGCTGGTGCCTCTTCTGGAGGATTGGCAGGCCTATTTCGTCCGCGAGGTTGAGCCTTTTGTGCCGGACGCCTGGGTTGATACCTCGCATCGAGATGCGTCCGATGGTGAAGTCGGTCGTGTGGGCTACGAGATCAACTTCAACCGGTATTTCTACCAATACGCCCCGCCGCGGCCGTTGGCGGAAATCGACGGCGAGTTGAAGGCGCTGGAGGCTGAGATCGCCGGGCTGCTGAAAGAGGTGGTGGCATGATGCGGCTGAAGCATCATCTGCGGATGACTTATGGTGATGCGTTGAGCGTCGAAGCAAGGAAAGCCGGCGAAGTGCCTGTATATGGTTCGAATGGTATTGTCGGAAATCATTCGCGGGCAAATACGCTCAGCCCTGCAATCATCGTAGGGAGAAAAGGTTCGCATGGAAAAGTCGTCTGGGCCAATAGCCCAGGGTTTTGCATAGACACCGCATATTACGTGGACCAGAGGACATGCGCTGGCGATTTACGGTTTTCGTACTTTCTCCTGATTTCACTCGAATTGGATCGAAATACGCGAGACACCGGTGTGCCGGGTCTGGAACGGAACGAAGCTCACAACAGAGCAGTGCGTGTTCCCGACCTCCCCACCCAGAAACGGATCGCCGTCTTCCTTGACCGCGAAACTGCGCGGATTGATGAGCTGATCGCGAAGAAGGAGCGGTTGCTTGAGGTTCTTCGCCTCCGTCGGCTAGGGCGGATCATGAAAACTCACCTCGGGTAGCGATATCCCGGAACAGCCGCTCCATCGATTGTACTGGGTCCAAACGGGCAAGACACCCTCTCGCAGTGATGAGAGGAACTTTTCAATAGGCGATGGCATGCCTTGGGCAACACCGGCAGATCTTGTTGAAGATAGCCCAATCACTGAAACGAAGGAGTGTATTTCTCAGGAGGGGCTCGCAGGAATGAGACCGGTGCCTGATGGGACTGTGCTAGTGAATGGTATTGGCGCAGGTGTAGGAAAGGTAGGAATTGCGGGCACCAACATGGTATTCAACCAACAAATTCACGCTCTATTGCCTAAACGCAACCTTCATATCAGCAACTACCTTATGTTTTGCATGATCGCTCGTCGCGACGAGATGCTGACACTCGCCAATTTGAATACGATTCCAATCCTGAATGGGGAACGCCTTGGCCGGCTTATGCTTCCCATTCCAGATATGAGTATTCAGGAAAACATCGTCACAGAGATCAACCGTGAGGGCCAGTTTCAACGGGTCATCTCGGGGAAAACCGCAAGATCCATCAGCCGCCTCCGCGAGTACCGCGCCGCCCTGATCACCGCAGCCGTGACCGGTAAGATCGACGTGGGCACCTACGGTATTAAGGGCACTACTTCCGCCACGCTCGACCGGATCGAAGAGGGGATGCAGGCATGAGTGAGACCACAGCCGTCCAGAAATCAGAGCGCATGGTGGCCCTTATTCTGAAAGCTCTTCTCGAAAATGGCATCCGCTACGGGACGATGCTGACCATTGAGCAACTGGACTTCGAACCGAGTGACGAGGATAAATCTATCTTCGAGGGGTGCTGTCTTTGGTTGCTGGATGAAGGCATCATCCGCTGTACAAACATTGAGCAGGTGCGGCGTGGCAGTCCCTTAGCAAACCCGGTCATCACAGCGCATGGTTTCGCTTTGCTTGGTCAGACATTCTTGTCCGACTCAGATGAACGCCTTGGCGATGCTGTTCGGAATGTCGCTGACGGCTCGGCAAGCTATTCCGGCCTCGGCAACTTCGTCGGTGGCGTGCTTGGCGGTTTTACAAAATCCATTAGTTCCTAAGGTTATTCAACATGCCCACTGCAGCCATTTCCCGCGAAAAACTCCACACCGAAGAAGCCGTCGAACTCCACCTCGTCGACCAGCTCGTCACCCGGCAGGGCTGGCGGGAACGCCCCTACACGGCCTACGACCGCAAGCTGGCGCTCGATCCCGAGATGGTAGAGGAGTTCGTCCGCAGCACCCAGCCTGACGCCTGGAAGAAGCTTTGTGATCAGTATCCCGGCAAGGAGCGCGACACGCTGATGCGACAGGTGGAGCGGGCGCTGAAGGACGTCGGTACGCTGGAGGTTCTGCGCAATGGCATCAAGATCGTACCGGGCATCAAGATCGCGCTGTGCTTCTTTCGCCCAGCCTCCGGCCTAAATGCCTCGAACATGCGGGACTACGAGGGCAACATTCTGACCGCCATGCGGCAGGTCCGCTACTCATTGAAGAACGAGAATGCCATCGACGTGGTGCTCTTTGTAAACGGCATTCCGGTGGCCACGCTGGAGCTGAAGAATACCCTTACAGGGTCGACTTACCAGACGGCCGAAAAGCAATACCGCAAGGACCGCGCCCCGAACGGTGAGCCTCTCCTAACCTTCAAACGCGGCGCCTTGGTGCATTTTGCTTTGGACCAGGACAACGTGTCGATGACAACGCAGCTCAACAACGGCCGGACCCGGTTCCTGCCGTTCAACCGTGGCCGCGATGGTGGTGCCGGCAACCCGGATGTGGATGACGAGTTTCGTATCGCCTACCTCTATCGGGACATCGATTGGCGCAAAGCGGTCTTCTCGCGCGAGATCCTGCTGGGGATCCTGCACAAATTCGTTCTGGTTGATGAGGTCGAGCAGGACGACGGATCGCTCAAGCGCACGACCATCTGGCCTCGCTTCCAGCAGCTCGATGCCGTACAGAAGCTTATCGGCGACGCCCGCACCCATGGTGCTGGTCGCAACTACCTGTTCCAGCACTCTGCGGGTTCCGGCAAATCGAACACCATTGCCTGGGCCGCGCATCACCTAGCCACCCTGCATGACGAGCGGGATCAGGCGATCTTCGATACGATCATCGTGGTGACTGATCGCGTTGTTCTCGACCGGCAGCTGCAGCAAACCATCAAATCTTTCTCCCAGACGCAGGGCTACGTGGTACCGATCGATGGCACCTCGCGCCAGCTGAAGCGCGCGCTGGAGCAAGGTGCGAAAATCATCATCTCGACGATCCACAAGTTCTCGACCGATCAGCTGTCAGTCCTGAAGAACGAGGCCGGAAAGCGGTTCGCCATCATCATCGATGAAGCACACAGTTCGCAGTCGGGCAAACACGCAGACAGTATGGCGCGCGTTCTGGCGGATGGAGAGCTCACCGAAGAAGAGAAGGAGCTGGACGAGACCGAACAGGCCTTGCTTGAGCTGCAGCGCTTACGTGGCCCCAGGCCAACCTGTCCTATCTTGCCTTTACGGCGACACCCAAGAACGTGACCCTTGAACGCTTTGGCGTGCCTACAGCGGACGGACCGCTGCCCTTCCACCTTTACTCGATGCGTCAAGCCGTCGAGGAAGGTTTCATCATCGATGTGCTGCGCAACTACCAGACCTATAAGTCCTATGCGAAGCTGGAAAAGGCGATCGAAGACGATCCGAAGCTGCTGGAGCGGAAATCCGCCCGCAAGGTGGCGCGCTTCATCGAATTTCATGAGACCACCATGGCTCAGAAGGCCGAGGTGATCGTCGAGCACTTCCGGCGCCACGCTCTGCCGGAGCTGAACGGCAATGCCAAGGCGATGGTGGTGACCTCAAGCCGCGAACATGCCGTGTGCGCCCATTTCGCCATCGAAAAATACATCCGCGACGCCGGCTACACCGACGTGCGCACACTCGTCGCTTTTTCCGGGGAAATCGATGTAGATGGCGATACTTTCACGGAACCGGGGATCAACGGTTTCGGCGAGAAGGAGTTGCCCCGGCGGTTCGACACTGGCACCTACAATGTCCTCGTCGTTGCCGAGAAATACCAGACCGGCTTCGACCAGCCGAAGCTTGTCGCAATGTATATCGACCGTCGTCTGAGCGGATTGCAGGCCGTGCAGACCTTGGCGCGTCTAAACCGTATCTACCCGAGCAAGGAGCGCACTTACATCTTGGACTTCCGCAATACGGTCGAAGAGATTCAGGAAGCTTTCAAGCCTTATTACAACGTCACCATGCTGGAGGACGTTTCTGACCCGAACCAGATCTACAATCTGGAAGCCCGGCTGAAAGCGTTTGGCATTCTGGATGAAGCAGAAGTTAACCGTTTCGTCGATCGATTCCTGAAAGCCACAAAACGCACCGATGAGCGTCCGATCCTCGAAGGGATCGTTCGCCAGGCTGTGACACGCTTCAATGAGACCTTAAACGAGAATGACCAAGAAGAGTTCCGGCAGGTTCTGTCGTCTTTCTTGCGGTTCTACTCATTTATCGCTCAGGTGGTCGACTTGGGCGACACCGATCTTGAAAAGCTGCACATCTACGGCACATGGCTGAAGCGCATCCTGCCCACCCGACAGGCGCCGCAGGGCGAAGATGTGACTGATGATATGCTCGATCTCGAGGCCTACGTCATCAAAGAAGAGGGCGAAGTCACCGACGCCCGTCTCGGCAAGGACGACAGCAAGGCGTTGGGCCCGATCGACCGGTTCGGGGCCAACCCTTACACCGAAGAGGAACAAAAAACCCTTAGCGAGATCATTTCTTCGTTCAACTCACGGCATGGCACCGAATTTTCAGAAGAGGATTACGTCCGGTTCGAGGCGGTGAACGCCGACATTCTGGAGGATGACACCTGGGTGGAGATGCTTGCCCGCAATGACCCCCGTGATGTCCGGCCGCGTTTTGATGCAGAGTTCATGCGCCGGGCGATCCAGGCGTTCCAGCGTGACAACGCGATGCGGAACGCTTTCATGCAGGATCAGGAAGCACGGAACATGCTCATCGGGCTGATGTTCCAGCGGGCGGTTCGTGGGGCTGGTAGAGCGGCATGAACAAGCAAAGTACAGAGGGAGCAGCACTCATGAAAAAATTTACGCATCTGCAGCTCTTTCTGGGGGCCATTTTGAACCTTAACCGTCCGAACGATCCAACCCATTGGCTAAAAGGCAAAAAGCGCAGCTTTGGGCTGCGCTTTCTACATAAGGGGTTTAGACTCTCAACGCGCAAGGGCAAGTCCCCAAGGCTCGCAGCACCCCTGTGCCGCCACGAAGCGAGTAGATGTTAGGTAGCACTGATGTGTGTTCCTGCCAACCTTTTTGAACCAGAATAATAATCTTTATCTTGAGGGCACAAACCGCACGATGACCGTAGTGAAACGAGAAATCAGTCTGATCGAGGCACTCGGAGCCTACCTGTGTTACACACCAAAATACACAGAAACAGATGAATTTCATGCGGATTTAAGGACGCTGAACCACACCTTATTCAGGGACGCAATCCGGGAATGTCATAATGGGAAAAAAGAAGAACACGTTGAAGGGGCGCCCTCCAAGCGGCAACTCATCCACATGGTATACACGAGAAAGGTAAAGGAATTAGCCTCATTATACCCATTTTTATTCGCAACCGAGAACGCACTGCGAGCAATCGCACACGAATCTTATCATCGCGCCTTTAAAGATCCATACTGGTGGCGCGACATCATTCGAGCCCATACCCACGAGAAAACGGAAAATGACTTCCCCCTAAAAGGTGATGGCAAAAAGAGGGTGCGAAAGCACCCTGTGAACCCATCGTTCTTAGCAGAATGCTTTTTTGCCGCTACGCAGCTCGGACCCCGTCAGATCAAAGCCCTCGATGCGCCAGCTTGTTCTTCGATCAGGTTCTATGAGGAGCTGTCTATCAGACATCTTTTCAAAATCATGCATTCAGATTATGTTCTCTGCACCGTCGGGACCTTAAAACGACAACAGTTCAAGGAGCACATGATTACAATTTGCGATGCACGCAACGAAGTCTTCCACGGTAGACCAATCAAAAATAGATCGACACTCTTCTCTGCATGTGAGGCTATCCTTGATGCTGCGGGACTACACATGGGTGATTTTGACAAAGCGCTGCAAGTCACAACGTACACGAGACAGACGCCGTCTATGAAGCGATCAAAAAGACACTTGCTCCCCCCGCCTCCCTTCGTGTTGCCTTGAGGCAAAAGCGCAAAGTACCTGGGCTCACATATCGTAATGAGATGCTGGGGTAAGGTCTTCACTGCAGCGGGGCGGCCGCCCCTCCAGCGTCTCCGCCCGCTCCAGCATCCGCACCACGTCCCGGAGGCTCATCCGGCGCCCCGTCACTTGGGGTGCCCTCCCCAATGCCTCGCAGACCGCCTCGAGCGCCTCTTGGGAAAGCCCCATCTCTGTCCCGCGCCGCACGGCAAAGTCGTGCAGCTGCTGCGATGTGATCTCCTGAACCTCCACAATCTGGCAGCGCGACAGGAACGGCTCCGGCACGGTGTCGAGATTGTTCGCTGTGAAAAGCCAGGAGATGTGGCTCATGTCGAACGCCAGCCGAAAATAGGGGCAGGTCCAAGTCCGGGCCGTGCCCGGCTCCATAAGCCCGAGCATGGCTTCGGTAAGGGAAAACGAACGCCCTTTCGTGGAGGTTGCGATACCAGCCTTACAGATCTCATCCACGATGAAGATCGGGTTGGCGATCCGGTGATCCAGAAGCAGATTTACGGGCCGACCAGGCTGCGCGCTGCCCCAGCCACGCTCAACCCCCGCCACATCGAACCCCGCACTGCCTGCTCCGGCGTCACTCTGCGCCATTGGCAGCCCGAGCCGGTTGGCCATGGCACGCGCCCAGGTGCTCTTGCCGATACCCGAAGGGCCGTTGATCAGCAGCGGTTCAATCTTGATCGCCGTGCCTCGGCGCTTGGCACGGCGCAGGTCATGCCAAGCGCACTCCGTCGCTCGCCCCATCCAAGGCATTTCCTCATGCAACCCTGCGGCAACCTCATCTGCCCAATGCTCGGACGGTGCCATCATGGCTGTCATGTACGCCTCTTTCGGGGAAAGCCGCTGAAGGTCCTCTTTCGAGAGATGGGCCGTACCTTCCGCGCGGCTTCGCCTGGAAATTAAACAACGCACGCGTTTAGCGATCACAGCTTCGTCTTTGTAGGTGAGACCGCCGTCCGGCAGTTCTGCATTGAAGAGGTCTAGGTCGCCATCTTCGAAATCGGCTGAGTGTTCGTCGTCGCCGATGAGCCCTTTCGCAAGGTTGCGTTTTCGAAGGTCTCGAAGAAATTCGCGCAGCCGTTTTTTCATGGCCCGTTCGTCGGTGTCGAAAACTTGCACTTGGATAATCTTGATTTTGGACATGGGGGTCTTCCGTGGTCGGTCTGAAGCGGATCAGGCCCGGGCACAACGCTCTAGCGCTAAGCCGGGGCCCGGAGGGGCGGATCAGGTGCCCCGTATGAGGCCGATGGGAAGGTGATGTGTCATGCCAACAAGAAGACGATGCGCGGCCGAAAGGTCAAGTCCGCCCACCTACGAAGAAGAACGCCGCCCCTGTCGGAACGGCGTTTTTCGCCTTTTAAATAAATCAAAGGCTTACGTCGAGGTGGCAGAGATAGACCCGCCAGGTGGCGGCCGAAATCACCGGAATGGCAAAATTACTCCGGTGATTTCAATCAACCTACTAGGCAGTCCAAAATCACCCACACTTACTATGCCCACAGCTCCCACAAGTCATGCACCCCTCGACCATTCGCATGTCGAACTGGCCGCAAGACGGGCATGACTTGCCACGCGGCGCATCGAGGCCGACGACCTTCGCCTGCGGGTCAGTTTTCAGGCCCATGCCCTCGCCCGCGATGAAGCCGGTGGCGATCATGTGGCGCTCGATCACGCCGCCGATGGCCGCGAGGATGGAGGGGATGTATTTGCCCTGCATCCAAGCCCCACCGCGCGGGTCGAAGACTGCCTTGAGTTCCTCAACCACAAAGGACACGTCACCACCACGGCGGAACACGGCAGAGACCATCCGCGTCAGCGCCACGGTCCAGGCGAAATGCTCCATATTCTTGGAGTTGATGAAGACCTCAAAGGGGCGACGGTGGCCGTTCAGCACGATATCGTTGATGGTGATGTAAAGCGCGTGCTCACTGTCGGGCCATTTGACCTTGTAGGTGTTGCCCTCCAGTTCCGCCGGACGGTCCAGCGGGTCGGACATATAGACGATCTCGCCGCCTTCGCTGACCTGATCGGGACTGTCGGCGGGGGCCTTATCGGTCTTCTCCGACGAGACGCTCAGGACCGAGCCAGTCACGTCGTTGGGGCGGTAGGTGGTGCAGCCTTTGCAGCCCGTATCCCACGCCTGCATATAGACGTCCTTGAAGGCATCGAAGGAGATATCTTCGGGGCAGTTGATGGTCTTGGAGATCGAACTGTCGATCCATTTCTGCGCCGCGGCCTGCATCTTGACGTGGTCGGCGGGTGGCAGAGTCTGGGCGTTGACGAAATAGTCGGGCAGTGGCGTGTCGCCCTTCAACTCGCGCCACATCTGCACGGCGTAGTCGACGACCTCTTCCTCGGTCCGGCTGCCGTCTTTCTGCAGCACCTTGCGGGTGTAGGCATAGGCAAAGACCGGCTCGATCCCCGAGCTTACATTGCCTGCGTAAAGGCTGATCGTACCAGTGGGCGCGATGGAGGTCAGCAGCGCGTTGCGGATGCCGTGTTCGCGGATCGCATCGCGCACATCGTCGTCCATCTGCATCATGGCGCCGGAGGCGAGGAACTTTTCGGCATCGAAGAGCGGGAAGGCCCCCTTCTCTTTCGCCAGTTCCACGCTCGCCAGATAGGAGGCGCGGGCGATAGCTTTGAGCCATGCCTCGGTCTGCGCCGCCGCCTCGTCGGAGCCATAGCGCAGGCCGACCATCAAGAGCGCATCAGCAAGGCCGGTGACACCCAGACCGATGCGGCGCTTGTTCTGCGCCTCGGCCGCCTGTTCGGGCAGCGGGAAGTTCGACACGTCGACGACGTTGTCCATCATGCGGACGGCGGTGGCGACAAGCTCGCTCATCGCATCTTGGTCAAGATGGGCGTCGTCTTCGAAAGGCTGCGCGACCAGACGCGCGAGGTTGATCGAACCTAGCAGACAGGCGCCATAGGGCGGCAGCGGCTGCTCGCCACAGGGGTTGGTGGCGGCGATGGTCTCGCAATAGTTCAGGTTGTTGGCGGCGTTGATGCGGTCGATGAAGATCACGCCCGGCTCGGCATAATCATAGGTCGCCTGCATGATCTTGTTCCACAGATCGCGCGCCTGCACGGTCTTATAGACCTTGCCGCCGAAAACGAGGTCCCACGAGCCGTCGGCCTTCACAGCCTCCATGAAGGGGTCGGTGACCAGCACGGACATGTTGAACATGCGCAAACGCGCGGGGTCGGACTTGGCGGCGATGAAATCCTCTACATCCGGGTGGTCGCAGCGCATGGTCGCCATCATCGCGCCGCGGCGCGAGCCTGCGGACATGATGGTGCGGCACATCGCGTCCCAGACATCCATAAAGGACAGCGGGCCCGAGGCATCCGCCGATACGCCCAGCACATCCGCGCCGCGTGGCCGAATGGTGGAGAAATCATAGCCGATTCCCCCGCCCTGCTGCATGGTCAATGCAGCCTCTTTCAGCATGTCGAAGATACCCGACATGCTGTCGGGCACGGTGCCCATGACGAAGCAGTTGAACAGGGTCACGCGGCGCGCGGTGCCCGCGCCTGCAGTGATGCGGCCAGCGGGGAGGTATTTGAAATCCTCCAGCGCGTTGAAAAACTTGTCTTCCCAAACATCCGCCTTCGATTCGACCTGCGCGAGGTCGCGCGCGATGCGGCGCCATGTGTCCTCTACCGTGACGTCCTTGGCGGTGCCATCGGCCCCTTTAAAACGGTATTTCATATCCCAGATTTGTTCGGCGATCGGGGCGGTAAAGCGGGACATGGGGAAACTCCTGAAGTCGATTAGCAGGGGGTCTTATTAGCCAGCCTATGCCGGGGTGCAAACAGTAAATTCACCTCCGAGCATACAAGAATTTGCATGTGATTGAAATCCAACTACCTTATATGGCGTAGATCAATGGAATCGCTGGGGGGCGATGTGACCGGCAAGATTAACCTGATAAAGCTTTCGGTCGGCACCGAAGGCGTCGATAGCCTCGCCAAATGGCAGGCGCGTAAGGACGTGCGGACCAAGGACGGTCTGCCGCGCCATGTGACCCGCATGTGGCCCAAGCGCGAGGCCGAGATTCTCAACGGCGGCTCGATCTATTGGGTCATCAAAGGCGTCATCCAAGCCCGCCAGCGCATTGTCCGGCTGGAGGAGATCATCCGCGCCGACGGCATCCGCCGCTGCGCCATCGTGCTCGACCCTGAGATCATCCGCACCCAAAACAGCCTGCGCCGCGCGTTCCAAGGCTGGCGCTACCTCAAACCCGAGGACGCGCCCCCCGACCTGCCCGAGGGCCGCGAGGCCGAGGCCGACCTGCCTGTGGAGCTAAACCGCGCTCTGGCCGAGATCGGCGTGCTCTGAGCCTCACGGGGCGTAGAGCGCTTCGATCTGGTCGCCGTAGAGTTCGTAGATTTTGGCCCGGCGCACCTTCATTGTCGCCGTCACCTCGCCGTCGTCGTGATCAAGCTCCTTGCGCATCAACCAGACCTTCTTGACCTGCTCGACCCGTGCCAGATCGCGGTTCTGCTTGGTTACCTCCGCGTCGAT
The DNA here is from genome assembly GCF_001634775.1 of Sulfitobacter sp. HI0027. Taxonomy (NCBI): domain Bacteria; kingdom Pseudomonadati; phylum Pseudomonadota; class Alphaproteobacteria; order Rhodobacterales; family Roseobacteraceae; genus Sulfitobacter; species Sulfitobacter sp. HI0027. The sequence continues at coordinate 7,106 of NZ_LWER01000175.1, read as the reverse complement.
CAATTCTTGCACCTTGGGATGCTCGGCGAGCGAGCGGAAGGTGGTATAGGCAATCCCCTGCCCCTCGGCCCAGAGCCGCACGGTGTCCATGTCGATCTGCACCAACGCCGTCACATAGGGCCGCTTGTCGGCCACGGCCACGACCTCCTTGATGAAGGGGCTGGCCTTGATGACATTCTCGATATGCGCGGGCGCAAGGTTCTTGCCCGCCGCGTTGATCATGATGTCCTTTTTGCGGTCGATCAGGGTGATCGAGCCATCGGCCTCCTCGCGCCCCACATCACCTGTGTGCAGCCAGCCGTCCTGAATGGTCTCGGCGGTGGCTTTGGGGTTCTTGTAATAACCCTTGAAGATGGTCCCGCCCGAGAACAGCACCTCGCCATCCTCGGCGATGCGGGTGCGCACGCCGCTGACCGGAAAGCCGATGCGCCCGTCGCATTGGCCCCATGATTTCTGGATCGTGCCCACGCCCGAGGTTTCGGACATGCCCCATGCCTCACGGATATTGACCCCGATGCCGCGCATAAAGCCCAGAAGCTCGGCGCTGATCGGCGCGGCGGCAGAGATCGCGAAACTCGTGCGCCCCAGTCCCAGATAGCTGCGGATGTGCCGGTAGACGAGCGTATCCCAAAAGGCATGCGCCATGCGGTCCCCCGCGCTCCACTTGTCGCGCCGGATCATGCCGCGCCGCTGTGCGCCTTTCAGCGCCATCAGCGTCATCGGCCCTTTGATCCGCCCTGCGGTCTGCGCCTGCACCAGCACCCCCGCCTGCATCTTTTCCCAAATTCGCGGCACGCCAAAGAAGACCTGCGGCGCGACCTCGCGCAGATCAAGGGTGATGGTCCGAAGGCTCTCGCCAAAATTCATCACGAATTGCTGCGCCAGCCCGTTGATCACCGTCACCGCCTGCTCGGCGATGTGGCACAGCGGCAGATAGCTCAGCACATCCGTCCCGGGCGGGTAGTCCCCGAAAACGTCACGCGCCACGCCGACGCCCGCGTGGATATTGCCATAGGAAATCTCCGCCGCCTTGGGCAGCCCGGTGGAGCCGGAGGTGAAAACCATCATCGCCGTGTCGTCGGGCTCGATCCCCGCCTGCCGCGCGCGCAGATCGTCGGCGAGACCCGAAAGCCGCGCCCGGCCCCGCTCAAGCAGGTCGTCGAAACTGATCAGCCCCAGCAAATCCTCGCCCCGCGTGCCCTTGGCGTTGAAAATCACCAACTGCCGCAGCTGCGGCACCCGGTCGCCCAGTTCCTTGATCTTGTCCAGCTGCTCCTGATCTTCGATGAACAGCACCGTGGAATCCGAGGCGTTCACCAGATGCTCCAGTTCCGCCGCCGGGCTGGTGGGATACATGCCCACGACCACCCCCGCCGCCGCATTGATTCCGAACTGCGCCTGCACCCATTCGCTGCGGTTCTCGCTAAGGATGCCGACATGATCGCCCGTGTTCAGCCCCAGATCGACCAGCCCTGCGGCGGTGGCCTGCATGATCTCTTGCAGCCCCTCCCAGGTGATCTCGTTCCAGATGCCAAATTCCTTTTGCCGCATCGCCACCCCGTTGGGGCGGTTCTTGGCATGGTTGTGCACCATGCGGACCAGCGGCGCGAAGTCGCCCTTGAACTCGTCGAATGCCATGGCGGACCTCCCTAGCTGAGCCAGCGTTTGCGGCGTTTGTAATGTTTCACATCGCGAAAGGACTGCCGCGCGCCGCCCTCCTCACCCATGCCGAGGTAGAAGGACTGGATGTCCTTGTCGCCGCGCAGCTTGGCGACATCCCCTTCCATGACGATTTGGCCGCTTTCCATGATGTAGCCGTAGTCGGCGACCGAAAAGGCCACCCCGGCGTTCTGCTCCACCAGCAGGATCGCGGTGCCGTCCTCTTGGTTCAGCCGCTTGATCGTGTCGAAAATCTCGGCCACCACCTTGGGCGCGAGGCCGAGCGAGGGCTCGTCCATCAAGATCAACTCAGGCCGCGCGATCATCGCCCGGCCAAAGGCCAGCATCTGCTGCTCCCCGCCCGAAAGATAGCCCGCGATCTGGCGGCGCCGCTCCTTCAACCGCGGGAAAAACGCATAGACCTTGTCATAGTCCGGCTTCGCCTGCCGCCGGTCCAGCGCGTAGGAGGCGGCGATCAGGTTGTCCTCCACCGTCATCTCGCTAAAGATCCGCCGCCCCTCGCGCACGTGGAACAGCCCCTGCTGCACCAGACGGTCGGGCTGGATCGTCATGATCGACTGACCTTTGAAGCTGATCCGCCCCTCGCCGACCTCACCGTTCTCCAGCGCCAGCAGGTTGCTCGCCGCTTTCAACGTGGTGGTCTTGCCCGCACCATTGGTGCCCAGAAGCGTGACGATCTTGCCGTCGGGCACTTCCAGCGACAGCCCGCGCAGCGCCTGCACCGTATGGTGGTAGGTCACTTCGATGTTCTCGATGGTCAGCACGGGCGCGTCCTCTTTCTAGGGTGTGGGGCGCCCGCCGGACGCCCCGCGTTTATCAAACGGTGAACCAATCGGATTTCGGCGTGAACAACCCGTCCTCGGGGTTGTAGCCATAGACCCGGCCCGTCCCGATGGCGTTGTTTTCCATGCTCACCGGCCCACCAAAGAAGCCGCCCGAATCCCAGTCCGAGATCCCCGCCAGCTTCTCGGCGATGTTGTCAGGCGTCAGTTCCAGCCCGGCCTCGGCGGTGTCGCGGAAGGCTTTCATGGCGATCTCCAGCCCGCACATGGTCTGGATCGCCCATGTCGACATGTAGTTCTCCAGCGGCGTACCCGCGAACATTTGCTTGCTGAGTTCGGCGTACTGCTGATAACGCGGCGCCTCTTCGCGGTCATAGAAATAGCGGTAGGGCATGACGCCCTCGTACCCGGCAAGGAAGGGCCCCGCCTCGGCGGTGATGCGGTCGGCGATCAGTTTCTCCATACCCCAGAAGGTGCCCTTGAATTTGACCGGCAGACCAAACTGCCGCGCGCCGCCAATAAGCTGCGGCCAGACGCCAGTGACATAACCCTGAAGGATGCAGTGATCCGCGCCGGACTGCGCCAGTTTGGTGACGTGCGTGGGTATATCCGCGCCTTCGGCCTTGGTGCTTTCCTCCAGCACGACTTCAAGGCCCAGTTCCTCGGCGGTCTTGCGGCCGTGTTCGATCGGATCGCGCCCGAACTCGGTGTTGGAGAATATGAAGGCGACCTTCTGCCCGCCCTCGTTCTTGATATTCTGCAACAGGATGTCGAACTGGCTTTGGTAGGTTGGACCCGAGAGATACTGGTAGGGATGCGTCGCCGGGTCGGCCAGTTCCGAGGCGAAAGAGGTCGACCCCATAATCCGGGCGTTCTCGCCCTTGAGCTCAGGCGCGATCAGTTTCATCGCGCCGGTGCTGTCGGCGAAATAGCCGATCATGTTCTTGCCTTCAGAGGCCAGCGCCCGCTGGTAGTTGTTGAGCGCATTCTGCGGCACATAGCCCGAATCCTCGGTGACGAAGCGAATGGGCACCCCGGCCACCCCACCCTCGTCGTTGAAAAGCTTCGCGGCCATGGCAAAGGCAGGCGCGACCAACTGACCGGCGGTGGCAAAGGGCCCGGTGAGCGGCAGCGAGGCGCCGAGCACATACTCCTTGGGCTGGGCGCGCAGGATCATCGGCGTGCCCATGGCCGCCGTCGCGGCGGCGGTGGTGGCGAGGAAGGATCGGCGGTTCATGGTCATCTGGTCTTCTCCCTGATGTGGCCTTGTGAATTCTTACCCGCGTGCAAACGGCCAACGGTTTGCGGCGCGCAGGATACGGTCGACGATTTGGTTGATGCCCAAGGGTTCCTTGAGCAGGAACAACACCAGCAGCACGCCGAAGGCGATCTGCTGCAAGGGCGCGCGCAATTGCCCCGCGCCGGCGCTGTCACCCGCAAGCGCGCCAAAGAGCACTTTGATAAGTTCGGGCACCATCACCACGATGATGACCCCGAAAACCGGCCCCATCGTGCGCCCCATGCCGCCGATGATCAGCGCCGCCACAAGGTTCAGCGACAGCGCCAGTTCGAACTGCTCGGGCAGGATGCGGGCGTAGAAATAGGCGAAAAGCGCCCCCGCCAGACCACAGTACGCGGCCGAGAGGGCAAAGCTCATCAACTTGTAGCGCAAGAGCGAGATGCCGAGGATCTCGGCGGAATAGTCGCGGTCGCGAATGGCGATGAAGGCACGACCCACGCGGGTGCGGATCAAGTTCTGCGCCGCCAGCAGCGACACCAAGCCCACCGCCGCAATCAGACCGAACATCTCACGTTTGGTATCCAACTCCCAGCCCAGCAGATTAGGCACATTGGTATTGATCCCCACCATGCCACCGGTCCAAGGGGCAAAGAGGTCTTCTTCGATCAAAAAGATCACGATGAAATTCGCCGCGAGCGTCGCCACGGCAAGGTAGAGCCCCTTGACCCGCAGGCTCGGCAGGCCGACCAACACGCCCACCGCCGCCGCCAGCGCCACGGCCAAGGGCACCGAGACGAAGGGCATCAACCCTGCCGGGATCACCCCGGCGCCGAGGTTACCGAAGATGGTCACCGCATAGGCACCGATGGCGACGAAGGCGCCATGGCCCAGCGACACCAGCCCGGTATAGCCGGTCAGGATGTTGATCCCCACCACGGCGATCAGCAGGATGCCCATCTGGCTGGCGATCAGAATGAGGTAGTCGTTGCCGAACAGAGTGAAGAGCGCCAGTGCGAGGATCGCCCCGTAAACGAAGGCCTGTTTGTAGCGGTTGTTCAGCACCCGCTCATCGGCGGCATAGCTGGATTTGAGATTTGCGTTGATCATATCCGCTCGACCTCTTTCTGCCCCATCAGGCCGTGCGGCCGCCAGATCAGCACCACCAGCACGGTGACGTAGGGCACGATCTCGGCCCAGCCGCCGCCCATCTGCCACTGGGTCATCGCCTCAAGCACGCCGACGACCATCGCCGCGATCAGCACGCCGACATAGCTGTCGAGCCCGCCCATCAGCACGATCGCCAGCACCGAGAAGCCGAAGAGACCAAGGCTCGGTGAAATGCCGTTGCGGGTGGCGAGGATCGCCCCCGCGATGGCGCCGGTGGTGCTGGCCAGCACCCAAGCGCGAGAGAAGACCTTGGGCACTGAAATACCCATCGAATAGGCGGTCGACTGGTCCTCGGCGGTGGCGCGAATGGCAATGCCGCCCTTGGTGAACTTCACGAAGGCGACGATGCCACCGAAAAGCAGCAGGGCCACGACCATGTTCACCAGATCAGTGCCAAAGAGGAAGATCATCGTGCCGAACAACTCGAACCGGATCGGCATGTTGGGCGCGATATAGGGCACGCTTGCCGCATCCGCCGTCCAGATCAACTGCGCCGCGCCCGACAGGATCGAGATCAGGCCAACCGTGACCATGATCATCGCAAAAATAGATTGCCCCATCAGCGGGCGCATCAATACCCGCTCGATGATCCGGCCCAGAATGGCGTTGCAGACCAGCGCCCCCGCCAGCCCCAACAGGATGCGCGGCAGGTTCGCCACCCAATCAAGCACCGCCGCCACGGGCGAAAACATCGGCAGTTCGCCCCGCATTTCGACCATCCAGCCCGGCTGCCAAGAGGCGAGCCAAGCAGGCGCCCAAGGCTGGCCCGGGACGATCACGGCGAAGGTGAAGTAGAAATAGGCCCCGAACATGATCAGGTAACCATGGGCGAAGTTCACCACCTTGGTCGCCTTGTAAACGCTGACGATCCCCACGGCGATCAGCGCGTAGATCGCTCCGGCCATCAGCCCGTTGATCGCGAATTGCACGAACTGCCCCATCAAAGCGCCCCCCTGTCCTGAAACCCGGAATCTTTGAAAGATTCCGGACCGATTTCTTTTAAAGAAATCGTCATGCCGCGGCCCCCAGATAGGCTTCGATCACCGCCGGGTTGTTCGAGACCTCCTCGGGGGTGCCGCTGGCGATCTGTTGGCCAAAGTTCAGCACGACAATGCGGCTGCAGATGTCCATCACCATATGCATGTCATGTTCCACCAGCAGGATCGTGGTGCCGAACTGCTCCTGCACGTCGAGGATGAACCGCGCCATGTCGGCGGTCTCTTCCCGGTTCATGCCCGCCACCGGCTCATCCAGCAGCAGCACGCGCGGGCGCATCGCCAGCGCGCGGCCCAGTTCGACCCGCTTTTGCAGACCATAAGGCAGCATGGTAATCGGGTATTTGCGGATGTGGTCGATCTCAAGGAAATCGATCACCTGCTCTTCGATCTCGCGGCGCAGCTCCAACTCGGCCTTCTGCGCCGCGCCGAAATAGCGCAGCGCTTGCCAGACGTTGGTATTGAGCCGCGTGTGACCGCCGAGCTTGATGTTGTCGAGCACGGTCATGCCGCGAAACAGCGCGATGTTCTGGAAGGTCCGCGCCAGCCCCAGCCCTGCGCGCCTGTCGGGGCTGAGCGTCGTGATATCCTGCCCGTCAAAGGACACACGCCCCCGGTCGGGCTTGTAAAACCCTGATATCGCATTGAAAAGCGAGGTCTTGCCCGCGCCGTTGGGGCCAATGACACCGGTGATCTCTCCGGCCCCGGCTTCGAAATTCACCCCCTGCAGCGCCTTGATGCCGCCAAAGGACAGATGCAAATCCTCAATCTTCAGCAATCGCCCACTCCCATGCGGCGACGGCTGCGGCCCCTCGCAAGGGGCGCGTGACATCCGATCATCGACGGATCCTCCCTATGTCCCGATCCCTGCCCCTTTTGGCGGAGCTTGTGGTATCGGCCTTCTGTGGTTGCCGCCCGTAGTGCAAGAATTTTTTGACCCTATTGGCGAGTGATCGAGTGCGGTCTTCTGTAAGGCCTCGAGATGCGGCACTTCCAAAAGCCGCGGGCCGGGATGGTGATCAGCGGATCAGGTCCAAATCTGTTGAGCGAGCTCTGAGCTCGTAGGCCCTAACTGGTTTTCCCAATCCAGATCTATTCGATCGTTTTGCCCATTCAGGTCGTCGTCTTCTTACACTCCCCTTGGCACCGTCGCTAGCAGTTCAACAAGAGCATCATGCCGCGACTGCCAGCGCCGGATCCTTGTAATCTTCGTTCTTTGTCAGCATCGCCCAGATTTGCCGG
>NZ_LWER01000174.1:0-256 GCF_001634775.1 Sulfitobacter sp. HI0027 | reverse complement strand
AGCGTCTCCCGAAACACATCCCGGCTAAGTTTGAGTTTTGACATCACGGGGAAATCACAGGTCTCAAGCGCCTGTGCCTCTTCCGCCAGCCGCTCCTGCCATTCGGGATGGGTGGCCATGAGATAGAGCGCCCAAGCCAAAGCCGAGGCGCTGGTTTCATGCCCCGCGAGGAAGAAGATCGCGACCTGATCAACCATCTCCTCGGTATCGAAGGTCTCGCCTGTTTCGGGGTCGGCCTGGGTCATGATCTTGGTGG
>NZ_LWER01000173.1:0-232 GCF_001634775.1 Sulfitobacter sp. HI0027 | reverse complement strand
GGGCAACCGCCCGCGACCTTGGGGCCGGACCTTGCGCGGCTGCTGGCCCGCCTGCGCCGGGAAGCCGGGATGGAACTGCGTGAGGTTACGGGTGGAGAGGCGAGCATCACCATTCAAGCGGTGAACCGCAGCCAGATCCGGCGGCTTTTGCCGCAGGCGGCCTGTTTCGTGGTGCCGAATGTCAGCACACTTGAAGAGTACCGCCGCACGAGGCGCTCCGCCGCCACCGATT
>NZ_LWER01000172.1:0-53076 GCF_001634775.1 Sulfitobacter sp. HI0027 | reverse complement strand
GGATTTCATGCCGACGAAGCGGCACGGCTGTGGCCGTCTCGACCTCGTCGAAGGCCGCTTCGTCGGCATGAAATCCCGCGGAATCTACGAAACCCCCGGTGGCACCCTGCTGCTCGAAGCCCACCGCGGCATCGAATCCATCACCCTCGACCGCGGCGCCATGCACCTCAAAGACGAGCTGATGCCGAAATACGCCGAACTGATCTACAACGGCTTCTGGTACAGCCCCGAACGGACCATGCTGCAAGCCGCCATCGACGCGAGCCAAGCCCATGTCACCGGCACCGTGCGCCTGAAACTCTACAAAGGTCATGTCCGCACCGTGGGTCGCTGGTCCGATCACAGCCTCTATTCCGAGGCCCATGTCACCTTTGAAGACGACGCCGGCGCCTATGACCAAAAAGACGCCGCAGGCTTCATCCAACTGAACGCCCTGCGCCTCAAACTCCTCGCCGCCCGCGATAAGCGCACCAAAGGCTGAGCCAAGAGGGGACCTAATTCCCCTCTTCATCCTTTCTTAAATACCCGCGGGGGTCCGGGGGCAGCGCCCCCGGCGGTCTGCCCCGCGCACAGACGCAAAAGGCCCGGACGTTCCCGCCCGGGCCTTTCTACACCTATCAATGCCAAATCAATCGGCGGTGACGACTTTCATCACCAATTCGCCGTTTGGCTTGATCGGCCCGTCTTCCTTGGCGCCCAGCGTGTATTCGAACACACCGGTCTTCATGCCGCCATCTTCGGAATGCACCATCAGCATCAGCATATCACCCGAAGCCACGTCCTCTTGCAGGATCGCGACCACGTCGGTGTTCTCACCCGCACGCAGCGGCGCATAGCCCACAACAGGGCCGGGCTTCATGTCGGCATCGGTGCGGTGCACGACCAGCCAGCCATTCTCTCCTGCCATCACTTTATCGGCGCTAACGACGCCATTCGAAACATCTTGGCCCGACGCTTCGACCATTGCCATGGCATGGGCATCAGCCCATGCGCCACCGGCGATCATGGACAGGGCGACTACGGTGCTTGCAAATTTTTTCATCTGGTTTTCCCTCCGTTTGAAATAACGCCGTAGTCACGACAGCGACCCAAAATAAGTTTCGCAGATTTCAGAAATTTTTAAGACGTTCCGCAAATAGCTGCTCATAATAGGGTAAGGCGGCGGCCATAACCTCAGCATTCGCCCCGCTCAGCACGGGCAAATCCCCCTCGGGCCCGGCAAACCCGGTACTTTGATGGATCGCCCCATACCAATGCGGGGCCCAAACCCCATCCTCGGGGCGGGGTCCGGCAGACCAGTGCAGCATCGCTGGGTCGAAAGGCAGATCGATCGCGGCGCAGAGTTTGCGCAGCATCCCCGCCGGGTCCGCACGGATATCGCCACTGTCGATGACCAGCCCGCCCAAACGCTCAAACAGCGTAAGCTGTCGGTCAAATCCAATGTCCGCCAAACGGGGCGCTTCACGTTTCGCGGCGTAGCTCGCGATCACCCGTGCGGGATGGCGGATCAGATGGATGTTCACACAATCCTCCGCCCAGTCCAGCGGAAACCCGTCGATCATATGCTGCGCCATATGTTTCATATAAAGATGCCGCGCGCCGTCCTGCACAAACCCCAAGGGCACCCGCGCAGGGTCTTGCTCCTGAGCCGCCAGCACGGCGTCGCGCATCGGATGTTCCAACCCGGTCGCCTTCAGATAGGCCGCGTAGAAAGGCTCATCCATCGCGGTAAAGTCCTGCCGCGCCCCGAAACTATACATCATCGCGGTGCTTAGATTGCGTGGCCCTGACCACATCGCAATTCGCATGAAAGGTTTCCCCATTGCCGTTGAAGCCGGAACGCTAGAAAGAACGCGCTATCTCGCCAAGTGGTAAATTGCCTTCACCAGCGCGTGACTTCCCCTGCCCCGGCCTTGCGCTATCTCAGTCCCAGCGGCAACCCTACGCCAGAGGAGGACCATCATGTTCCGAAAAACAATGTTCAAACCCGCCATTCTGACCCTCGCCATCACCTTGGGCCTCGCGGCGCAGAACCGTCCTGCCGCAGCGGCGCAAACCGAGGTACTGACCGTCGCAGGCGGCTGTTTCTGGTGCGTCGAGGCGGATTTCGAATCCGTCAAAGGCGTGAAAGAAGCCGTCTCGGGCTTTGCCGGGGGGCGCACCCAGAACCCCACCTACAAACAGGTCACCGGCGGCAACACCGGCCATTATGAGGCCGTGCAAATCCAATTCGACCCAGACGTGGTCAGCCGCAAAACGCTGCTGGACCTCTTTTTCCGCTCAATCGACCCGACGGATGCGGGCGGCCAATTCTGTGACCGAGGGGAAAGCTACCGCACCGCGATCTTTGCGGGCAGCCCCGCGCAGAAAAGCGCCGCAGAGGCGGCCAAGGCCGAGGCGCAGACCGCCCTTGGCGCTAAGGTCGTGACCCCAATCCTTGGCGATGCGCCGTTTTATCCGGCTGAGGATTACCACCAAGACTACTACAAAAGCAGCGAACGGCTGGCCTTCAGCAGTGTCGGCGTGGCGGTCAAAAAGTCAGTCGCCTACAAACGCTACCGCAACGGCTGTGGCCGGGATGCCCGTGTGAAACAGCTTTGGGGCAGCGCGGCACCCTTCGTAAAGTAACCGCGACACCGATCGCTTAGGTACGAAAATCGTGATCCCGGATTTCTTTCAGGTCGGGGATCACATCCGCGGTGCCATGGCGCATGACCATCAGCGCCCCGGCGCGCATCGCGAGATCAATCGCCTGCGGCATGGTCATCCCCCGGTCCACCCCCGCGACCAGATAGCCGGTAAAGGTATCCCCCGCCCCGGTCGTATCCACCGCCTCGACCCGATAGGCAGGGTAGCTTTCGACCAGATGCGCCTTGTTAGAGACCCATTCGCAGCCCCCGGCGCCCAGTGTCACCACGATGTCATCGACAGGCAGTTGTCGCAGCTCGCCCCCCGTCGCGGCCCTAAGCTGCGCCGCTTCGACCTCGTTCAATACCAACAGATCGATCTGGTCTAGAATCGCCGTGACCGCCCCGGCATCGAAAGGCGCGGCGGCATAGGCCAGCCGCAGGCCCAATGTCTTTGCCGTCCGGGCCGCGAACCGCTGGCCGTTGGTCTCATTCTGCATCAACAGCCAATCGCCAGAGGAGGCCTCGCTCAGCGCCGCGCCGATCATCTCATCGGTGATTTCGTGGTTGGTGCCGGGGAAGATGACGATGTTGTTCTCACCCTCAAGATCAACGGCGATATTGGCGTGGCCGGTGACCCCCTCCATCAAGGTGATATGCGCCGTCTCGACCCCGTATTCCAGCAGCCTTTCCAGCGCCCAACCGCCATCGGCCCCCAGCGCGCCGACATGCATCACCCGCGTCCCGGCGCGGGCGGCGGCAACCGACATATTGGCCCCCTTACCGCCCAGCCCTTGTCGAAAATTGCGGGCCGAAATGGTCTCTCCCGGCCCCGGCAGATGGGGCAACAGATAGAAGTTATCCGCGTTGATAGAGCCGAGGTTCCAGATCATCAGCCCACCTTGCAGGCCGCGAGAATGGCCATGTTAAGAATGTCATTCGCCGTGGAGGTGGAGGAGCAGATCTGAATTGACTTGTCCAATCCCGTAAGGATCGGCCCGATCACCGTGGCCCCCGCCATCTCTTGCATCAGCTTGACCGAGATGCTGGCCGAGTGCCGCGCTGGCACCACGAGGATATTGGCAGGCCCCGTCAGCCGCGAGAACGGGTAGTTCGCCTGACTGGCCGCATTCAGAGCCACGTCGACGGTCATCTCGCCTTCGTATTCGAAATCGACGCCGCGCCGGTCGAGCACTTCGGGCGCGAGGTGCATCTTTTCGGCGCGTTCCGAGACGGGGTAGCCAAAGGTCGAGAAGCTGACAAAGGCCACCCGCGGCTCTAGCCCCAGATGCCGCGCTACGCGGGCACCGCTTTCAGCGATATTAGCCAGATCGTTCTCATCGGGCCATTCATGAACCAGCGTGTCCGCGATAAAGACGATGCGCCCCTTGTGCAGCAACGCCGTGATGCCTGCGGCTCCGGCTTCGGCATTGGCCTCAAAGACATGGTTCAACCGTTCCAGAACATGCGCCGATTTGCGCGTGGCCCCGGTGACCAGACCATCGCCATGTCCATGCGCCAGCATCAGCGCCGCGAAGACGTGACGATCGCGCGAAGCAAGGCGGTGGATGTCTTTGCGGTCAAACCCTTTGCGCTGCAGACGGCCATAAAGGAAATCTTTGTATGTTTCCAAATGCTGCGTATTGGCAGCGTTCACCACCTCCAACTCGCGCACCGCATCTTCCATGCCCGCTTCTTCGAGCTTGGCGCGCACGTCGTCCTCGCGGCCCACGACCAAGGCTTTCCCCAGCCCGGCGCGCTGGTACATGACCGCCGCGCGCAGTACTTTGGGATCATCGCCCTCGGCAAAGATCATCCGCGCCTGATTGGCCCGAGCGCGGGCGTTGATGCCGCGCAGAATGCTCGCCGTCGGGTCCATCCGCGATTTCAGACCCAGTTCATAGGCATCCATATCGATGATCGGCCGCCGCGCCGCCCCTGTGTCCATCCCCGCCTTGGCCACGGCAGGCGGAATGCGGTGGATCAGGCGCGGATCAAAGGGCGTGGGGATGATATAGTCGCGACCAAAGCTCAGCGTGCGGCCATAGGCCAGCGCCACCTCATCGGGCACATCCTCACGCGCCAGCTGCGCCAAAGCATGGGCGCAGGCGATCTTCATCTCATCGTTGATGGCGCGTGCGTGAATATCCAGCGCACCGCGGAAGAGATAGGGAAAGCCCAGCACGTTGTTAACTTGGTTCGGATAATCCGACCGCCCGGTGGCGACGATGGCGTCCATACGGACCTCATGGGCCTCTTCGGGGGTGATCTCTGGATCCGGGTTCGCCATGGCGAAGATCACCGGGTTATCGGCCATGGAGGCGACCATTGCAGGCGTCACCGCGCCCTTGACCGAAACGCCGAGGAACACATCCGCCCCCTTCATCGCCTCTTCAAGCGTGCGCAGCTCAGTATTGGCGGCATGGGCCGATTTCCACTGGTTCATACCCTCGGTACGACCCTGATAGATCACGCCCTTGGTGTCGCACATGATGCAATTGTCGTGTTTCGCGCCCATGGCCTTAAGCAGTTCCAGACAGGCGATCCCTGCAGCACCCGCACCGTTGAGCACGATGCGCACGTCTTCGATCTTTTTGCCCGACAGATGCAGCGCGTTGATCAGCCCCGCGGCACAGATCACCGCCGTGCCGTGCTGGTCGTCATGGAAGACGGGGATGTCCATCTCTTCCTTCAGACGTTGTTCGATGATGAAACACTCAGGCGCTTTGATGTCTTCGAGGTTGATGCCGCCAAAGGTTGGGCCCATCAGCTTGCAGGCGTTGATGAATGCCTCGGTATCCTCTGTATCAAGCTCGATATCGATCGAGTTCACATCGGCAAAGCGTTTGAACAGAACCGCCTTGCCCTCCATCACCGGCTTGGACGCCAGCGCGCCGAGGTTCCCCAAGCCCAGCACCGCCGTTCCGTTTGAGATCACCGCGACCAGATTACCCTTGTTGGTGTAGTCATAGGCCGTCTCGGGGTTTTCCGCGATCGCTTCGCAGGGCACCGCCACGCCGGGGGAATAGGCGAGGCTGAGGTCCCGCTGGGTGGTCATCGGCACCGTGGCTGAGATCTCGAATTTGCCGGGAGTCGGCTCAAGGTGAAAGGCAAGCGCCTCTTCAGAGGTGATACGGTTCTTTCTGGTCACGATATGGCCCTTCCCTTGCTTTGGAATCTTCTTAGCCACGATCGGACGCCTGCACAACGCAAGCGCCGCGTCAGAGCAAAATTGCCCGATAAAGGCCGCCCATCACGCCTGCACCCCCTTTCCCTGCTTCGGGGGGTTTTGTAGGGTCCGCGCTGCAATAGGGGGCCGCCGTGCAGACAGAAAAAGTAACGCCAATGATGGCGCAATATCTTGAGCTTAAAGCGGACCACGCAGATGCGCTGCTGTTCTACCGCATGGGCGATTTTTACGAGATGTTTTTCGACGATGCCGTGGCCGCTGCCGAAGCGCTGGACATCGCGCTGACCAAACGCGGCAAGCATCAGGGCAAAGACATCGCCATGTGCGGCGTGCCGGTTCATGCTGCCGAGGGCTATCTGCTGACCCTGATCCGCAAAGGGTTTCGGGTGGCTGTCTGCGAACAAATGGAAAGCCCTGCCGAGGCCAAAAAGCGCGGTCATAAATCAGTCGTGAAACGCGATGTGGTGCGGCTGGTCACACCCGGCACGCTGACCGAAGAGAGCCTGTTGGAAGCACGCCGCCACAACTACCTCGCCGCTTTTGCCGAGGTGCGGGATGCCTGCGCGATGGCATGGGTCGATATCTCTACCGGTGCGTTCCACGTGATGCCCTTGGCGCAGGTTCGTCTGGGGCCGGAACTGGCCCGCCTCTCGCCGTCTGAATTGATCGTCTCTGAGGCGAAAGAGAGTGAATTGCACGAAGTCGTCTCTGATTTCGGGATCGCGCTGACGGGCTTGGCCCGCTCGGCCTTTGACAGCACCAGCGCGGAAAAGCGGGTCTGCGACCTGTTTGATATCGCGACGCTTGAGGCATTCGGCAGCTTCACCCGCGCCGAAGTCTCGGCCATGGGCGCGGTAATAGAATACCTCACAATCACGCAACGCGGCAAGCTGCCCCTGCTCCGCCCCCCGCAGAAAGAGGCCGAAGCCCGTACCGTACAGATCGACGCGGCAACCCGGCGCAATCTGGAACTGACGCATTCTCTGAATGGCGGGCGGGGCGGGTCTTTGCTGTCGATCATGGACAATACCGTCACCGCCGGGGGCGCGCGCCTGCTGGAACGGCGGATCTCAAGCCCCTCGCGGGTCGTTGACGTGGTGTCCGCCCGCGCCAATGCGGTCAGCTTTGCCCATGAGAATGCCCGTCTTGCCGAAGACATGCGCCGTCGGCTGCGCAATGTTCCGGACCTCGACCGCGCATTGTCGCGACTTTCGCTTGACCGGGGCGGCCCGCGTGACCTTGCCGCGATCCGCAACGGGTTGATCGAAGCCGAGGCTTTACACCAGAGCCTAACACAACAGGAGCTGCCAGATCTGCTGCGCGAGGCCGCCGAAGGTTTGCAGGGTCATGGCGACCTCATCGACCTGCTGGATCAAGCCTTGGTCGCCGAACCGCCGCTGATGGTGCGGGATGGCGGCTTCATCGCGCCCGGCCACGATGCAGACCTCGACGCCGCACGCGAGTTGCGCGACGAAGGGCGCGGCGTGATCGCGGGCATGCAGCAGCAATTTGTTTCTGATACAGGGATTTCGTCGCTCAAAATCAAGCATAACAATGTCTTGGGCTATTTCGTCGAATGCACCGCGACCCATGCGGAAAAGATGCTCTCTCCACCCCTGTCAGAGACCTTTATCCACCGTCAGACAACGGCGAACCAAGTGCGGTTCACCACCGTAGAGTTGTCTGAGTTGGAGACGAAAATCCTCAACGCTGGCAACCATGCGCAGGAGATCGAAAAACGGCTCTACGAAAGCCTTCGCAGTGCCATTCTGGAACATGCCGCAGAGATTGGCCAAACCTCTGCCGGGCTGGCTGAGGTCGACCTTGCGACAGGTCTGGCTGACCTTGCGCGGAGCGAAAATTGGACCCGCCCGCGCGTTGATATGTCTCGGGCATTTGACATCAAAGGCGGGCGGCATCCGGTGGTTGAGCGCGCTTTGACCCAACAATCGGGCGAGCCTTTCATCGCCAATGACTGCGACCTTAGTGCCGAGGGCGAAGCCGCGAACATCTGGCTGCTGACCGGCCCGAACATGGCCGGTAAATCGACCTTCCTGCGGCAGAACGCCCTGATTGCGCTGATGGCGCAGATGGGCAGTTTCGTGCCCGCAAGCTCGGCCCATATCGGCGTTATCAGCCAGCTTTTCAGCCGCGTCGGCGCATCGGACGATCTGGCGCGGGGCCGCTCGACCTTCATGGTGGAGATGGTCGAAACCGCCGCGATCCTGAACCAGGCGGATGACCGCGCCTTGGTCATCCTTGATGAAATTGGCCGCGGCACGGCCACTTATGATGGTCTCTCCATCGCTTGGGCGACGCTGGAACATCTGCACGACGTTAACCGGACACGGGCGCTGTTTGCCACGCACTATCATGAAATGACGGCGCTGGCGGGCAAGTTGCCGGGTGTCGACAATGCCACGGTAGCGGTCAAGGAATGGGAGGGCGAGGTCGTCTTCCTCCATGAGGTGCGCAAAGGCGCGGCGGACCGGTCTTACGGGGTGCAAGTCGCGCAACTGGCGGGCCTGCCTGCGCCGGTGATCGCACGCGCCCGCGTGGTGCTGGAGGCGCTGGAAAAAGGCGAGCGCGAAGGCGGCGCGACGCAAAAGACCCTGATCGACGATCTGCCGCTGTTCGCCGTCAGCCCGACTCCACAGCCGAAGCCCGCGACAACATCGGCTGTCGAGGAAAGGCTGAAAGAGATCATCCCCGATGAACTCTCCCCCCGTGAAGCGCTTGAACTGATCTACAAACTGAAAGAGGCGGCCAAATCCTGACCGCCTCTTTCAAAGATATCTGACTGGGCTTAGCTCGCCGGGGTCGAAGACACCCCAACCTGTGCGGGGCGCAGCAGACGGTCGTGCAGCATGAAGCCTTCGGCGGCGACCTGAATGATCTCGCCCGCGACGGTGCCGGGCACCGGGGCTTCGAACATCGCTTCGTGATGCTTGGGGTCGAACTTGTCGCCCACTTCGGGTGCGATCACTTCGATGCCGTGCTTCTTAAAGACGTTCAGCAGCTCGCGCATCGTCAGTTCCACACCTTCCAGCAGCGGCCCAAAAGCCTCTTTCTGCTCTTCGGTGGTGGTTTCCAGCGCGCGTTTCATGTTGTCGTAGACCGGCAGCATGTCACGGGCGAGCTTGGAGCCGCCGTAGTTCTCAGCCTCTCGACGATCCTTGTCGGAGCGTTTGCGCGCGTTCTCGGCATCGGCCAGCGCGCGCATGAAACGGTCGCGGTATTGGTCACGCTCAGCGCGCAACTCTTCCACCGCAAGGGCTTCTTCGTCGATCTCGGCCATGTCTTCGGCGTATTCTTCAGCTTCGGCGCTGTCGATCTCGTCCAAAAAGTCGTTTTCTTTCGGCTCTGCCATGTTCCACCTCTAGTTCTGGTCGGAAATCAGCTTTCCCACCAGTTGTGCCGTGTAGTTCACAATCGGCACGATACGTCCATAATTTAAGCGTGTCGGGCCAATGACACCCACGGCGCCGATCACCTTACGATCAGCGTTCATATAAGGGGAAACGACCAGAGAGGAACCCGAAAGTGAGAAAAGTTTGTTTTCGGAGCCGATAAAAATGCGCACACCGTCCCCATCTTCGGCCAGTTCGAGGAATTCGGCGATGTCTCGCTTGCGCTCAAGGTCATCAAAGAGGCTGCGGATACGGTCGAGGTCTTCGGCTTCCCCCTCCCCGCTCAGCAGATTCGACCGGCCCCGGACAATCAAGCGTTCGGAATGCTCCCCTTCTGCGTCCCAGAGCACGGCACCGCTCTCGACCAGTTGCTGGGCCAACACGTCAATCTCCTGACGGCGTTTGGCGATCTCATGTTTGATGCTGCGTTGCAATTCGCTGAGGGTCTTGCCCTCAACGAAAGCATTCAGAAAATTCGCCGCCTCGCGCATCGAACTGGGCGTTTGCCCCGGCGGAGGCGTGAAAAGCCGGTTTTCCACATGGCCATCGGAAAAGACGAGCACAACCAAGGCCCTATCAGGCGACAGAGAGACGAATTCGATATGTTTGATTGGCGCTTCGTGCTTCGGCGTCAGCACAAGGGAGGCGCCATGCGTAACTCCCGACAAGGCAGAGCCAATCCGGTCCAAAAGCCCGCCCACATCGGACGAATTATTGCCCAGCGTCGCGTCAATCTTTTCGCGGTCCAACTCGGTCGGGTCGCCGATCTCGATCATGCCATCGACGAACATCCGCAGCCCCAATTGGGTTGGAATCCGCCCGGCCGAGACATGCGGGCTGTCGAGCAGCCCCATGTATTCGAGATCCTGCATCACATTGCGGATCGTCGCTGCCGAAACCTTTTCGCTGAAGTCGCGCGTCAGCGTGCGCGACCCGACGGGATCGCCACTTTCCAGATAGCCTTCGACCACCCGACGAAACACTTCGCGGGATCGGTCGTTCATGTCTTTCAGCAATTCAGGCGTGTTTTTCATTGGTGCTCGCTCTCTTCCCCAATAAAGGTACAAGCCGGGCAAACGTCAATCGGGGTTGCATCAAAGCCTTGTGGGGCGGTATCCCCGGGCAACATCAAAAAGGATATGTCATGCGTCCCTCTGGCCGGAAACTCGATGAAATGCGCGCCGTCTCGATCGAGACAGGTTTCACCAAACACGCCGAAGGGTCGGCCCTGATCAAGATGGGCGACACCCATGTGCTGTGCACCGCCACGATCGAAGACCGCGTGCCGCCGTTTATCAAAGGCTCCGGTCTAGGTTGGGTCACCGCAGAATACGGCATGCTGCCCCGTGCCACCAACACGCGGATGCGCCGAGAGGCGGCCTCCGGCAAGCAAGGGGGCCGCACGGTCGAGATCCAGCGCCTGATCGGTCGCGCCCTGCGCGCCGGTGTCGACCGCTCCGCTCTGGGAGAGCGTCAGATCACTGTCGATTGTGACGTGCTTCAGGCCGATGGCGGCACCCGCTGCGCGTCGATCACCGGCGGTTGGATTGCCCTGCGTTTGGCCGTGAACAAACTGATGAAAGCGGGCGATGTCGTCTCTGATCCGCTGGTTGACCCGGTCGCTGCGGTAAGTTGTGGCATCTATGCAGGTCAGCCGGTGCTTGACCTCGACTATCCCGAAGACTCTGAGGCTGGCGTTGACGGTAACTTCATCATGACCGGGTCCGGCAAGCTGATCGAAGTCCAGATGAGCGCCGAAGGCTCTACCTATACGCGCGACCAGATGAACCAGCTGATGGATCTGGCCGAAAAAGGCGTCGGCGAACTGGCCGCGATTCAGAAATCGGTCACCGCATGACACGCAAGTTCACCGAAAGCCGGATCCTGATCGCCACCCATAACGCGGGCAAACTGGACGAAATGCGCCAGCTTTTCGCGCCCCACGGGGTAGAGGTCGTCGGCGCGGCAGAGATGGACCTGCCCGAGCCCGAAGAGACCGAGGCCACATTCGTTGGCAACGCGCGGATCAAGGCACATGCGGCGGCCAAGGCCACCGGCATGCCCGCCTTGGCTGACGATTCCGGCATTGAGGTCGAAGCGCTGGACAACGCCCCCGGTGTCTATACCGCCGACTGGGCAGAGACCGAGAATGGCCGCGATTTTATCATGGCCATGACCAAAACGCGGGACCTGCTGGAGGGAAGAAACGCCCCCCACCCGCGCCGCGCTCGCTTTTGCGCAACGCTGGTGCTG
This sequence comes from Sulfitobacter sp. HI0027, assembly GCF_001634775.1. Taxonomy (NCBI): domain Bacteria; kingdom Pseudomonadati; phylum Pseudomonadota; class Alphaproteobacteria; order Rhodobacterales; family Roseobacteraceae; genus Sulfitobacter; species Sulfitobacter sp. HI0027. Next base: position 41,596 of record NZ_LWER01000172.1, on the reverse strand, counting down.
GCTTGGCCCGATGGCCACGACGAAGTCTTTGCGGGTAAGGTAAATGGCACGCTGGTCTGGCCCATGCGTGGCGAACAAGGGCATGGCTATGACCCGATGTTCCAACCCGATGGGCATGACATCACATTCGCCGAGATGGACGCAGAACAGAAAAACAGCATCAGCCACCGCGCCGATGCTTTTGCGAAATTGATTGCGGGCTGTTTTGGCTGAAGATTGGCAACAGGGCGGCTTCGGCCTCTATATCCACTGGCCATTTTGCGAGGCGAAATGTCCCTATTGCGACTTCAACAGCCATGTCAGCCGCCGGATTGACCAAACCGCCTGGCGTGATGCCTATCTGGCAGAGCTGCAGAGAGCGGCGGATGAGACACCGGGCCGCGTCCTCAACGCAGTCTTTTTCGGGGGCGGCACACCCAGCCTGATGGACCCCGATGTCGTGGCCGATATCATTGCCGCGATCCGGCGGCACTGGCCCACCGCAAATGATCTGGAAATCACCCTCGAAGCCAACCCCGGTTCTGTCGAAGCAGGCCGTTTCGCCGCCTACCGACAAGCCGGCGTTTCACGTGTCTCTATGGGAATTCAGGCGCTCAACGATTCAGATCTCAAGCGTTTGGGCCGCCTGCACTCTACTGAAGAGGCGTTGACGGCTTTCGACATCGCCCGCAATACGTTCGAACGGATCAGTTTCGATCTTATCTATGGCCGTCAGCATCAGACCGCGGCCCAATGGGAAGCCGAGCTAAAGCAGGCTCTATCGCTTGCGATAGACCATATTTCGCTCTACCAACTGACCATCGAACAAGGCACTGCTTTCGGCGACCGCTATGCCCGTGGCAAGCTGCGCGGCCTGCCCGACGAAGACTTGGGCGCGGATATGTTCACTCTGACACAAGACATTTGCAACGATATGGGCATGCCCGCCTATGAGGTTTCAAATCACGCGCGCGATGGCGCCCAATCGCGTCACAACCTGATCTATTGGCGCTACGGCGATTATATCGGTATCGGCCCCGGCGCGCACGGACGGCTGACGCTTGACGGACAGAAGTTGGCAACCGTCGCCTATAGCAATCCGCAACGGTGGCTTGATGGTGTCGCGAAAGGCCAAGCGGAGAAACCCCGCGCCGCCATCAGCCGAAGCGAACAGGCGACCGAGTTTCTCCTTATGGGTCTGCGCCTGAAAGAAGGCGTCGATCTGGCTCGCTACGTCGAGATCGCCGGGCAAGAAATCGACGAAAAGGCCGTCGATCACCTGCAAGATATCGGCATGGCAAATCGCGACGCAGACAGATTAATCGTTTCCGATCAAGGCGTTATTGTTCTAAACGCCGTGATCGAAACGCTTTTGCCCTAGGACCCGCCCAGCAGGCGGCAGATCTCGTCCAACTGGTCAAGCGTAGTATAGTGCAACGTCACCTTACCCGCTTCTTGGCCCGGTTTATGGTCCAAACTAACCTTCATACCAAGGTTAGCTGACAGGTCGCCTTCAAGCGCCTGAGTATCGGCGTCTTTCTCTGAGCGCTGCGAGAGGCGCTCTTTATTTACCATATTACCACGCTCGCCAGCCTGATCTTTCTTGACCAACGCTTCGGTTGCGCGCACGGAAAGGCCACCCTTGATGACCTGCTGGGCCAATTTCATCGGATCCTTCGCAGGGATCAGCGCCCGCGCGTGCCCCGCGCTTAATTCATTCTGACGCACCATTTCCTGGACCGGATCCGGCAGGTTCAACAGACGCAAAAGGTTCGCAATATGGCTCCGGCTCTTGCCAAGAGCCTCTGCCATCTTCTCCTGCGTGTGTCCGAACTTATCCATCAGCTGACGATAACCCGCCGCTTCTTCGACCGAGTTCAGGTCGGCCCGCTGGATGTTTTCGATGATCGCAACTTCGAGCACTTCAACATCTGTGAACTCGCGCACGATGACCGGAAGGCTATGTATCTTCGCGATTTGGGAAGCACGCCACCGCCGCTCACCCGCGACAATCTCAAAGTTACCATTGTCCAGCGCACGCACGATTAGGGGCTGAATAACCCCTTTTTCCTTGATAGATGCGGCGAGATCGTCCAGATGCTCTTGCTCAAACCGTTTACGCGGCTGATCTGGGTTCGGCTTGATCCGCTCAATCGGAACGAACTGCTCCGCCGCCGCGGCCCCCTTGGCGGCCACGCTCTCTGTCTCAGCTACATCCGCCATCAGTGCCGAAAGCCCCCGGCCAAGGCCCCGTTTACGCTCTTGTTTATCTGCCATACTGCCACCTTATTAACCATTGTTTCTCGTTAGCTCTGCCGCCAAATCGCGGTAGGCTTGGGCCCCTTTCGAAGTAGGATCGTAACTCAAAACGGGCATCGCGAAACTTGGCGCTTCGCTTACCCGAACATTCCGCGGGATGACGGTCTGGAACACCAGATCTCCCAGGTTCGAACGCGCATCACTCTCAACCTGCTGCGACAGGTTATTCCGCCTATCATACATCGTAAGAAGCACGCCCTCGATCCTCAGCTCTTTATTCCCGCTCTGCCGCACTTCGCGGATCGTAAGCATAAGCTGTGAAAGACCCTCCAGCGCGAAAAACTCGCTCTGAAGCGGCACCAGAACAGAATGCGCCGCGATCATCGCGTTTACCGTCAATAGGTTGAGAGATGGAGGGCAGTCGATCAGGATATAGTCGAACTCAAACTGATCCATTGCTGGTTGCCGCAGCGCATCATGAAGAAGGAAGCTCCTCTTCTCATTCGAGAAAAGCTCAATATCTGCAGAGCTAAGGTCGACCGTCGCGGGAACGATAAGCAATCCATCCGTCTCAGTGCGCTGAATGACATCCTGCGGCAAGCTGTCGTCAAGCAACAGGTCATAGGTCGTGAACTCTCGATCCTCTACTTCGATCCCAAGCCCGGTAGAGGCGTTCCCCTGCGGGTCAAGATCGACAACGAGGATTCGCTTGCCTGCCTCTGCAAGCGCTGCTGCGAGGTTGATGGTGGTAGTGGTCTTACCAACGCCGCCCTTTTGGTTCGCAATGGCAACGATTTTCGGTCCAGCCGGACGAGAGAGGTCAGACACGGGCAATATCCTTAATCTTCAAAATAGCGGCAGCTGGATTTGTTTTGCTCTCTATGGCTTCGAGCGCGTAGGTCCAGACTTTCTTAGCATCACTGTCTTCGCTTTGCCAATTCTGCCCCTTGGGAAAGAGCGCGGTACCGTCAGGATTTAGATGAAGGTCAGTGAAGTCCAAAAGCTGGGTCAAATCTGCAAGGGCTCGTGCCGACAATATATCAGCTTTGAGGCCATCCAACTGCTCAATCCTCTCGGTTTTCACTAATGCGGTCAGGCCGAGTTCACGAATAGCGGTACGGAGAAACGCGCATTTGCGTTGATCACTCTCGACCATGGTCACTTGAAAGGCCTGCGCTTCTTGATTGAGAATCGCAACCACAATTCCCGGAAACCCTCCGCCGCTGCCAAGATCAACCCAATGGCCCTCGCCCTCTGCAAGTTCAAAAACCTGTACGGAATCGAGAATATGACGCTGCCAGAGATCATCCAAGCTGTTTTTGGAAACTAAATTGATCTTCGGATTCCATTTTCGAACCAAATCTGCGAAGGCTTCCAGCTTGGAAAATGTTTCACGTGAAACATTCAGGTCGTATTTTATCGTCATGCGGACCTCTTACCCGATCGCCTTTTCACCCGCGCGAGGATCAAAGTTAGGGCAGCCGGCGTCATCCCGTCGATACGGGCTGCCTTTGCCATCGTTTCAGGTCGGGCCGCCGCGATCTTCGATTTCAATTCATTAGAGAGCCCCGCAAGGTCGTCAAACATGAAATCAGCTGGTATCCGAAGGCCCTCGTCCTTCTTAAGGAGATCGATCTCGTTCTGCTGGCGAGAGATATAGGTCGCGTAAAGCGCATCGCGCTCGATCTGGCGTCGTACCTCTTGTGAGGCTTCCTCAAGGCTACTATCGAGCGACAATAGATCTTCGAACTTAACGTCTGGGAATGCGAGTACTTGAAAGCCATTCCGTTTAGAACCATCTTGGTTGACGGCAATACCGGCCTCCAAGAGTTCTTTGGGGGTAAATTCTTTAGAGAGTAATTGCTGTTTAATGGCCTTCAAAGAGGCCAGCTTACGCTGGAAAGTCTTACAGCGAGCTTCCGATACGCAGCCGATCTCCATTGCCACGGGCGTCAAGCGCTGGTCCGCATTATCCGCGCGTAAGGATAGACGGAACTCCGCCCGGGACGTAAACATGCGATATGGCTCGCTCACACCACGGGTCGTCAGGTCATCAATCATGACACCGATATAGCTCTCTGCCCGCCCGAAGGTTACAGCGTCCCTACCCAGTGACGTTAGCGCGGCGTTCAAGCCAGCGACGAGGCCCTGAGCAGCGGCCTCTTCATATCCTGTGGTACCATTGATCTGACCCGCCAAATAGAGGCCCGGCACGGTCCGCACAGCGAGGGTCGAAGACAAAGCACGCGGGTCTATATAATCGTATTCGATGGCATAGCCGGGCTGTATGATTACTGCATTTTCGAGCCCGACCATACTCCGTACGTAGGCCTCTTGTATGTCTTCCGGCAACGATGTTGAAATTCCGTTCGGGTATACAGTATGGTCGTCTACGCCCTCAGGCTCCAAGAAAACCTGATGCGAGTCTTTATCCGCAAATCGAACCACCTTGTCTTCAATAGATGGGCAATAACGCGGGCCCACGCCATCGATATGCCCTCCATACATGGCGGACCTATCGAGGTTCTCGCGAATGATCTGATGAGTTTTCTCGTTGGTGTGCGTTATTCCGCAGGCGACCTGCGGCGCGGATACCGTAGTCGAAAGAAAGGAAAATACGACAGGCTCCTCGTCGCCAGGCTGTTTCTCCAAAATATCCCAGTTAATGGTTCGGCCGTCCAGGCGCGGCGGTGTTCCTGTCTTCAACCGTCCCATAGGAAGGCCGAAGGAGTCGATCCGCTTAGCGAGACGAACGGAGGCTTTGTCGCCCATCCGACCGCCCTGACGCGAGACGTCGCCGATATGAATGACGCCACGCAAAAAGGTTCCAGTGGTTAGGACCACAGAGGTAGTTCGGAGAGTAGCACCGTCGGCCAATACCACCCCAGCGACAGTGTCACCATCCATTGCGAAATCCACGACTTCGCCTTCGACAATATCGAGGTTCTCTTGGCCTTCGATTTCTTTGAGCATTTCGGTACGGTAGATCTTGCGGTCTGCCTGGGCACGCGGGCCTTGAACCGCGGGGCCTTTGCGACGGTTCAGCAGGCGGAACTGAATACCCGCTTTATCCGCGACCCGACCCATAACGCCGTCCATGGCGTCAATCTCTCGGACAAGGTGCCCTTTACCCAGCCCACCAATCGCAGGATTGCATGACATCACACCGATGCCGTTCCGGTCCATGGTCACGAGAGCGGTATGAGCTCCTAGGCGCGCCGAAGCGTGGGCCGCTTCCGCGCCCGCATGGCCGCCGCCGATCACGATCACATCAAAATGTTTCACGTGAAACACTCCATCATTTACCTACGCAAAAGCTGGTGAAGATTTCATCCAGCAAGTTTTCGACATCTATTCGGCCTACTAAAGCTTCGAGCGCGCGTATAGCGAATCGCAATTCCGCCGCGGCCAGATCATAAAAGTCGGGTCCACGCTGCAGGATAACATCTACCTCAGCTAAACACGAGACGGCTTGCTCCAGAGCGACGCGATGTCGCTCATGCGTCGCGAGTCCGATGCTGGCGCTCTTCGTCGAGAGGGTCGTTTGGACCCGAGAAATAAGCTCAGAGACTCCCTGCCCGGTTTTTCCAGATATCCCACTTTCCCCGATACCTGTGAGATCCGCCTTTGGTCGGACCACAATATCATCAGGCTCCGGAGCGATCATCAAAGTCTCATCCGGGGCGGCAAGGAAGACTCGCAAGTCCGCGGCTTTCGCGCGTTCGACAGCCCGCTCGATTCCCATGGCCTCAATCTTATCATCGCTATCGCGCAGACCCGCCGTATCCAACAGCGTCACTGGAAGGCCGCCGAGGTCCATCCTCACCTCGATAACGTCCCGGGTCGTGCCTGCAATTTCGGAAGTAATCGCGGCGTCACGTCCTGCGAGAGCATTTAGCAGGGTCGATTTACCGGCGTTCGGTGCGCCGATGATGGCTACCTCGAAGCCATTCCGAACGCGCTCTGCGAGATAGGTGCCCCGCGATTCGGCCTCCAGCTCTTTCCCGACTTTGGTCAGCAGCGCATCGACCTCTGGGGTGACATCGACGGGCACCTCTTCGTCTGCGAAGTCGATCGTCGCTTCAAGCAGGGCTGCGGCACGGATCAGGTCTTTCCGCCAGTCTTCGACCCGTGCGCCAAGGTGCCCGGAGAGAACGCGAAGAGCTTGCTTTCTTTGAGCCTCAGTTTCGGCTTCGATGAGATCTGCCAGCCCTTCGACCTGTGCGAGGTCCAGCTTTTCATTCTCTAGGGCGCGACGGGTGAATTCACCTGCCTCAGCCATTCGTGTTTCCGGGAATGTCGAGAGCAGTGAGAGCATAGCGCGCACCACAGCGATCGATCCGTGCACTTGCAGCTCGACAACATCCTCGCCGGTGAAGGAATTCGGCCCGGAAAAGCTGAGCACCAAGGCTTGGTCAATGACCTCCCCCTCGGCGCCCCGAAGATTGCGCAGCACGCTTTCGCGCCCCTCAGGGCGTTGGCCGGTGATCTTCTCTGCGATCGCAAAGGCCTGCGGGCCGGAAATGCGGATCACCGCAACTCCGGCACGGCCCGGCGCTGACGCTTGGGCGAATATCGTGTCCATATCTCACTAACCTATTGTTATTTATAAATAACTCAGGTGTTCATGGAGTCGAAGAAGTCAGAATTCGACTTGGTCTGCTTGAGTTTGCCGAGCAGGAACTCGATGGCGTCGGTGGTCCCCATCGGGTTGAGAATGCGGCGCAGGACAAAGGTCTTTTGCAGGTCCACTTTATCGACCAGCAAATCCTCTTTCCGGGTGCCGGACTTGAGGATGTCGATCGCCGGGAAGACGCGCTTGTCGGCGATCTTGCGGTCCAGCACGATTTCGGAGTTGCCGGTACCTTTGAACTCTTCAAAGATCACTTCGTCCATGCGGCTGCCGGTGTCGATCAGCGCGGTCGCGATGATGGTGAGCGATCCGCCCTCTTCAATGTTCCGTGCGGCACCGAAGAAGCGTTTTGGGCGCTGCAGGGCGTTTGCGTCGACACCACCGGTCAGAACCTTACCCGAAGATGGCACCACGGTGTTGAACGCGCGGCCCAGACGGGTGATCGAATCGAGCAAGATCACCACGTCGCGCTTGTGTTCGACAAGACGCTTGGCTTTCTCGATCACCATCTCGGACACGGCCACGTGGCGCGTTGCAGGTTCATCGAAAGTGGAGGATACGACCTCCCCCTTCACCGAACGCTGCATGTCGGTGACTTCCTCGGGCCGTTCGTCGATCAGCAAGACGATCAGATAGCACTCTGGGTGGTTCTTTTCGATGCTATTGGCGATGTTCTGCAACAGCACAGTCTTACCGGTGCGCGGCGGGGCGACGATCAGCGAACGCTGACCCTTACCGATGGGCGACACGAGGTCGATGATCCGCGCGGAGCGGTCTTTGATAGTGGGGTCATCGACCTCCATCGTCAGGCGCTCGTCAGGGTAGAGCGGCGTCAGGTTTTCAAAAGCAACCTTATGGCGGGCCTTCTCGGGCGCCTCGAAGTTGATCTTGGTCACTTCGGTCAGCGCGAAATAGCGTTCGGTGTCGTCAGGCGCTTTGATCAGCCCTTCAATGGTGTCCCCTGTGCGCAGCGACCATTTGCGGATCATGTCGGGCGAGACATAGATGTCATCGGGGCCCGGCAGGTAGTTCGCTTCGGGTGAGCGCAAAAAACCGAATCCGTCTTGCAACACTTCCAGCACGCCGTCGCCCGAGATCTCCCAACCGTCATCCGCGCGTTCGCGGAGAATTTGGAACATCATCTCGCCTTTGCGCATGGTCGAGGCGTTTTCGATCTCCAGCTCTTCGGCCATGGCGAGCAGGTTTTTCGGCGTCTGCGCCTTGAGATCAGCGAGGTTCAGCGTTTCGGTTGTCATGGAGCATCCTGTTCAGCCGCAGCAGAATGCGGGCTGGTCGATCATTTGAATGTGGCAAGCAGAAACCGCCCCGGACGGGACAGTGGCGCAGATATAGGCAACGGGGCTGCTTGAGTCAATTGCTTCAGAATTTCACAACGACCGAGAAGACGATCACGATCATCAAAAGCGTCGGCACCTCGTTCAAAAGGCGGAACTGATGGCCTGTCACCGTGCTGTCGCCGCTTTCGACGGATTTGACCTGTTTTTTTAGCCAAACGTGGAAAATCGTCATGGCGACGACGCTAGCACCCTTGGTCCAAGGCCAGATCATCGTCCAATCCACGATTCCGGGCGTCAGAACGAGGGCGAGGCCGAAACCCCATGTCGCCATCATCGCGGGGCGCATGATGAACTGAGAGAGCTTAAATTCCATCATCGAGAAGGTCTCATGCATCCGACCTGCCGAGCCTGCCTGTTCGACATGATGCACGAAGAGCCGCGGCAGATAGAACAGCGCGGCCATCCAACTGATGACGGACACGATATGGAGCGCTTTGATCCACGGATAAGCGAGGCTGAGAAGATCGAACATGGGGACGGCTCCGGTGTGCGTGCTTCTTTCTTAATAAATAAGAAAAGAGAAAAGATGTAGTTGATTGTAGGGAACCGGATTCCTGTGGATTAATGATTTATACCGCCGCTTATCAACAGGTGAACAAACTTCACCGCCACCTGTGGATAAACCCGCCCCGATTCGCGAATGTTGAACTTTCTCAGGATCTTGCCAGCGTATTTTCCGGGGGACAAAATGTATCAAAGCGGGGATAACCGATGAAGTGCCGTGGTTATACGCACAAGCGGCTTATCCCTATCCATCGGGGTGGGAATCGGCGACAAAAACCGCGACTCGGGGCGAGATCTGCGGGCTTGTGCTGTCAACTTTTATCTCGCAGAACAAATCCTCAAGATTTGCGCCAGATCATCACAGGGTTATCCACATGCCGCAGAAAATCGTCCTCGCCTCCGGCTCGGAGATCCGCGCGAAACTCTTGGCGCAGGCTGCGATCCCGCATGAGGTGATCCCGGCGCGGGTCGACGAAGAGATGATCACCGCTGCCCTGTGTGCAGAGGCGGCGAAACCGCGCGACATTGCCGATACATTGGCCGAGATGAAGGCCCGCAAGGTGAGCGAAAAACACCCCGGCGCGCTGGTATTGGGCTGCGATCAGGTCTTGGAGCATCGCGGAGAGATGTTGCACAAGCCGCGTGATCGGGATGAGGCCATCGCGCAGCTTTACCAGTTGCGCGGGGATCGGCATTCGCTGCTCTCTGCCGCCGTGCTCTACGAAGATGGTGAACCGCTGTGGCGGCATGTCGGCCAAGTGCGGCTGCGGATGCGTGATGCAAGTGACACCTATATTAAGGACTACGTCGAACGGAACTGGGACAGCATCCGCTACGCGGTGGGCTGCTATAAGCTGGAAGAAGAAGGTGTGCGGCTGTTCAGCCAGATTGAGGGGGATTACTTTCACGTCCTCGGTATGCCATTTCTTGAACTGCTGAATTACCTGACGCTGCGCGGAGACCTCACGACATGAGCCTGTCCAAAATCCCCCTTGCCGGTGTGATCGGATCGCCCATCGCGCATTCCAAATCCCCGCAACTGCACCGCCATTGGCTAGAGACCTACGGCATCGCGGGTCATTATGTACCACTTGATGTGGCGCCCGATGATCTGAAGGAGGTTTTGCGTACACTGCCCAAGATGGGTTTCGTCGGGGTAAATCTGACGATCCCCCATAAGGAAGCGGTGATGAAAATTGCGGATCTGATCACCGACCGCGCCACATTGATTGGTGCCGCCAATACGCTGATCTTTCGTCCCGATGGCAAAATTCATGCGGATAATACGGATGGCTATGGATTCATCGAAAACCTCAAAGCCGGAGCGCCCGATTGGGAACCAAAATCCGGACCAGCGGCGATCTTGGGTGCAGGCGGCGCGGCGCGCGCTGTGGTCTCGTCGCTTTTGGACGCTGGGGTGCCTGAGATCTGCCTGTCGAACCGCACCCGCGTGCGGGCAGAGCAGTTGCAGCGCGATTTTGGCAGCAGGGTCAAAGTCGTCGATTGGATGCAGGCAGGCAATATGATTGATCATGCCGCCTTGGTGGTGAACACCACATCGCTTGGCATGATCGGCAAGGGTGCTTTGCGTGTGCCACTTGATGGGCTGCGCCCCGGCACCGTAGTGACGGACCTCGTTTATACGCCGCTGCGGACACATCTGCTGGAAACGGCCGAGGAAATGGGCTGTGTCACGGTCGACGGCCTTGGCATGTTATTGCATCAGGCGGTGCCCGCGTTTGAGCGTTGGTTCGGCCAGCGGCCAGAGGTTGACCGCGCCACGCGCACGGCGGTGCTGCGCTGATGTTTCACCTCGGGCTGACCGGGTCGATCGGCATGGGCAAATCGACTACGACAAAGATGTTTGCCGAGGAAGGCTGCGCCGTGTGGGATGCCGATGCAGCGGTGCACCGGCTTTATGCAAAGGGGGGCGCGGCGGTCGCGCCCATGCAGGCGGCGTTTCCGACGGCGATAGAGGCTGGCGCGGTTTCTCGCGCCGCATTGAAAGAGATCATCGCCGCTGATCCAACCGCCCTGCCCCGGATCGAGTCCGTCGTCCATCCGCTTGTCGCGCAAGATCGCGCAGCGTTCCTTGCTAGTGCCACCAGTGACATTGCCGTCCTCGACATTCCGTTGCTGTTTGAAACTGGCGGCGACGCTGCGATGGACGCGGTGGTCTGCGTCACCATCCCCGACTCCGTCCAACGCGACCGCGTGCTTGCCCGTGGCACCATGACCGAGGCGCAATTCGATGCCATCCGTGCCAAGCAGATGCCCGCCAAAGAGAAGTGCGCCCGTTCAGACTATGTGATAGTGACGGATACGCCCGACCATGCCCGCGCGCAGGTGCGGGATGTGATCCGCCACATTAGGGAAAAGCTACGTCATGCGTGAAATCGTGCTCGATACCGAAACCACCGGCTTTGATCCCGAAAGCGGCGACCGCATCGTCGAAATTGGCGCGGTTGAGCTGATGAACCACATGGCCACGGGCGAGACCTATCACCAATATATCAACCCTGAACGCTCCATGCCCGAAGAGGCGTTTCAGGTGCACGGGCTGGGCGATGATTTCCTGCGCGACAAGCCCAAGTTTGCGCAGATCGGCAAGTCATTCCTCGACTTTATTGGCACGTCCAAGCTGATCATTCACAACGCTGCCTTCGACATTAAATTCCTGAACGCCGAGCTGCGCTGGATGGGTCTGCCTCAAATCCCATGGGAACAAGCGCTTGATACGCTTGAAATTGCGAGGAAACGCTTCCCCGGCTCGCCCGCCTCGCTCGACGCGCTCTGCCGCCGCTTTGGGATCGACAATACCTCGCGGACGCTGCACGGCGCTTTGCTCGACAGTGAGATTCTGGCCGAAGTCTATCTGGAATTGATCGGGGGGCGGCAGCCCGACTTTGCGCTGTCATCGGCGCCCGAACGGAAATCCGGTGAGCCTGACACGCGCTGGACCCCGAAACCGCGGCCCAATCCTCTGCCCTCGCGTCTGACAGAGGCCGAAGCCGCCGCCCATGCCGAATTTGTCGGCAAGCTGGGCGACGACGCACTGTGGAAACAGCTTGGCTGACGCTTAGGCGTCGGCTTTTGGCGGGGTCTCGGCCTGACGGCGGGCAACTTCGTTGCGGTAGAGCGACAGGAAGTCGATGTTCTCAAGGTTCAGCGGCGGGAAGCCACCATCGCGGGTCACGTCGCTGACGATGCGGCGCAGGAAGGGGAAGATCATCCGCGGGCATTCGATCAGCAGATAGGGGTGCATCTGCTCTTCAGGCACGCTTTCGACTTGGAAAATACCGACATAGTCGATTTCCAGCACGAAGAGCGTCGCGTCGCCGTCTTTCGCTTTCGAGGTGATGTTCAGCTTGATCGCGGTCTCATACTGGTTCTCCCCACCACGCTTTTTCGCGTCGAGGTTGACCTGAACCTGCACATCGGGCTGCACATCTGCAGGGGCGCCCTTTTGCGCCATGATGTTCTCAAACGACATGTCGCGGATGAACTGGCCCAGCACGCGCATCTGCGGCTGTTTCGGTTGCGCTGTTTCGTTTTCTGCCATTTTCTGTGTCCTGTTGTGGTGAATTTATTAAATCTATCCGGACTTAGCAGGTCGGCACGGGCCGCTCAATCCTTAGTCCAGCCCGAGGGGCCCTTGGTCTGGCGCGGCTGTTCGGGGATCTCATGAAAATCGCCATCGATCACGTCACCGCGACCGCGCGGGTCGCGTCTGCCCTGTGGGCCGGGGCGCGGGCCCATGCCGCCCGGGGTGCCAAAGCTTTGGACCTTCACCCGGTCGCGGATCGCGCTGTAGGCCGCTTGCCGGAAGCGCGGGATCAGGAAAGCAAAGCCGACAGCATCGGTGAAAAAACCCGGTGTCAGCAGCAGCGCGCCGGAAAACAGGATCATCGCGCCATGCACCAAAGGCTCTGTCGGGTCGCGCAGGTCATTGAAGGAACTGCGCAATTGACCAAGTGCCAGCGCCCCTTGAGAGCGCACCAACCATGTGCCCAGAACGGCGGTCAGCACCACCACGGCCAGCGTCCAGCCAAGGCCGATGGCGCCACCGACTTGGATGAAAAGCGTGATCTCGATCAGAGGCACGGCGATAAATGCGATCAATAGCCACATGTGGCGGGGTCCTTTCGCTGGGGGCAGAGTGGACTTGCCCCGGTCGAACACCTACATAAGAGCTTAACTCGCATGTTTCCATGCCACCCCTGAATGAGGTTTCGATGAATTCTCCCCTGATACAGCTTCTGGTGCTTGCCGGTATCGCCGTATTCCTGATCCTGCGGCTGAAAAACGTGCTTGGCACACGCGAGGGTTTTGAAAAGCCCCCAGTAACCGATCAAACGCCAAGCGCCCGCAGTGGCCCCGCGTTTGAGGTGATCGAAGGCGGCCCCGATCTCGATATCACCGACCACGTTCCCGAAGACAGCTCCTCGGGCAAGGCACTGGCCGAGATGAAACGGGTTGAGCCCTCGTTCGGCGTCAGCGATTTTCTGCAAGGCGCACGCGGTGCCTATGAGATGATCGTCATGGGCTACGAGCGTGGCGATCTGGCAGAAATTCAGCCGTTTCTGGCCGATGATGTCTATGAAAGCTTTGTTGACGGTGTCGCGGCGCGCGAGGATCAAGGTCTGACGATCGACGCCAACTTTATCGGCGTGCGTGAAATGGAATTGGTCAACGCCACGATGGACGAGACCACGAAAGAAGCCGAACTCACCATTCGCTTCGTAGGAGAGCTGACCTCTGAAGTTCGCAACCGCGAAGGCGAGGTTGTCGAGGGCAGCAGCAACGAAATCAAACGCCAAAAAGATACATGGGTCTTCGCCCGTGTCATGGGCTCGGATGATCCGAATTGGCTGTTGGTTTCCACAGACGGGTAGCGCGTGCGCTCGGCGCACTTGCGCTGTTGGGCGGTGTGTTGATGAACACGCCGTCCGTAGCAGAGGTGCATTATACGGTGATGGATTTCGACCAGCTTGACGGCTGGGCCGAAGATGACCACGCCGCCGCCTTTGAGGTGTTCACCAGCACTTGCGGCGACATGAAAGATGTCGATTGGCGCGCGCTGTGCAAGCTAGCCAAAGATGGCCCCGACCCCCGGCAGTTTTTCGAATTGTTCTTCAGGCCCGTGTTGATGGAAGACGGGAAAGATGGGCTGTTCACAGGGTACTTCGAGCCTGAGTTGGACGGCGATCTCTACCCCTCTGCGCGGTTTCAGTACCCCATCTACGCCATGCCCCCCGAGGCCGAAGAGATCCGCCCCTGGCTCACCAGACGTGAGATCCTAGATGGCGACGTGATGCGGGACCGCGGATTGGAAATCGCTTGGGTCGATGACCCGGTTGAGCTTTTCTTTTTGCAAATTCAAGGCTCTGGCCGTATCCGCCTGCCCGATGGCAGCTACCTGCGCGTGGGCTACCGCGGGGCGAATGGCCATGATTACCGCTCTGTCGGGGTCGAACTGGTGCGGCGCGGGGTCTATGAGGCGCATCAGGTTAGCGCCGATGTCATCAAGAATTGGGTGCGCCGCAACCCTGAAGATGGCCGCGAATTGCTCTATCACAATCCATCTTATGTTTTCTTTCGAGAGGTCAGCCGGGTGCCTGCCGACAAGGGGCCGCTTGGGGCGATGAACCGTTCCATCACCACGCTGCGCAGCATCGCGGTGGACCCGTCGCATGTGCCGCTTGGCGCGCCGGTTTGGATCGAAAAAGACGGCAAGAAACCCATGCGGCGCTTGATGGTCGCGCAGGATACGGGCTCGGCCATCAAGGGCGCGCAGCGTGCGGATGTGTTCTTTGGCACCGGCGACAAAGCGGGCCGCGAGGCAGGCCGCTTGCGCGACGCGGGGCGGATGATGGTTTTGATGCCGATCCAACGCGCCTATGCTTTCCTACCGGAGAGCGCGATATGAGACGTCGGCGCTTAAACGAAGACGACCTCGCGCTTTGGCGTAGGGTCACGGAGCGGACAGAGAAGCTGGAGCTGAACAAGCTTTTCACGCAAGAGATCGACGCGCCCGCCCCTGCCCCGCCGCAGGTCCGCCGGGCCAAAATCGCGCTCCAAGGCAACAAGCCTCAGCCGACCATGAAGACGCGCAGCAACGACCTGCGCCCGACATTGTCAGAACAGATGAAAGCCGCCCCGGTTCAGATGGATCACAAAGCCTTCGGCAAGCTGAAACGCGGCAAACTGCGCCCCGAAGGCCGGATTGATCTTCATGGCATGACGCTTGACCGCGCGCATCCGGCGCTGAACGGCTTCATCATGGATGCCCATGCGCGGGGCAAGCGGTTGGTGCTGGTCATCACCGGCAAGGGCAAGCGCCGCGACGATGGTGGCCCGATCCCTGTGCGCGATGGTGTTTTGCGCCATCAGGTGCCGCAATGGCTGTCGATGCCGCCGCTCAACGGCCTTGTGCTTCAGATTGCGCAGGCCCATGTCAGCCACGGCGGCGGCGGAGCCTATTACGTCTATCTCCGGCGCAACCGTTAGCCGCGCAGCAGCGGCCTGTAGCGTCTGATCGCCCATGCGGCCAAACCAGCCGCCACCAGATAGTAAACTGCGATCGGCAACATCTGCTCCGGGAAATCGACGCCCAAGTCGATGAACAGACCCGTCACCCCCGGCCCGATGGCCGAGCCAAAGACCATCAGCGCCGCGGCTACTGCTTTGATCGACCCCACATGGCGGGTGCCGAAGTACTCGGCCCAGAACGCCGCCGGTGCGGTGGATTGCATGCCCTGCCCGAAGCCGAAAATCACCAAGCCGATCCCCGCCATCCACAGCGTATCGGCATAGGCCAGCACCGCGAATGAAAGGGCAAAGGGCAGCATCATCACCGGCACCACGCGGCTGACGCCAAACCGGTCAATCGCCCAGCCTGAAAGGAAGGTCGAGGCCACCGCCGAAAGCGTGTAGACCGGCATAAGCGCCACGAATTCGACCAAGGCCCAGCCTTTCACTTCGGTCAGGTGAACCTGCTGGAAAAACAGCGCGGTGCCCCATGCCGCAGGTCCGATGGCGAGAGGGATGATCATCCAAAACAGGCCCGAACGGAACATCTCTGCCCGCGTCCAATGCCGCCCCTTCATGCCCGCGCGCTGCGCCTGATCCGCCATGCTTTGCGGGGTGCGCTCTTGCCGCAGCAGGATCAGGATCACCGGGATCGTCAGCAGCACCAGCACCGCGGCCAGCACCCAAAGGCTGCGCCAATGAAAGCTGGCGAACAGGGCCACGAAGATCACCGGCAAGAACGCCTGACCAGCGGCGAACCCCATCGACGACAGCGAAAGCGCCTTGCCACGTGATGCCTCGAACCAGCGGACCATGGCGACCTGCCCAAGCTGAGACATCATGCCCTGCCCGGTTAGCCGCAAGGCATAGATAACGAAGATCAGCGCGATCCAATTAGGCACTGCCGCCATCGCCAAACAGGCCCCGGCAAGCGCCACCATCACGCCAAAGGCC
The DNA here is from genome assembly GCF_001634775.1 of Sulfitobacter sp. HI0027. Lineage (NCBI taxonomy): Bacteria > Pseudomonadati > Pseudomonadota > Alphaproteobacteria > Rhodobacterales > Roseobacteraceae > Sulfitobacter > Sulfitobacter sp. HI0027. Next base: position 25,378 of record NZ_LWER01000172.1, on the reverse strand, counting down.
AGCACCCGCACGCGAAAACGATCCGTCAGCACCCCGGCCCAGACCATGGTGATGGCCGACAACGTCGTGCCGACGGTATAGATGCCGCCCCATTGCCCATCACTCAGGCCAAAATCGCCCTTCACCGCCCCGGCAAAGAGCGAGATGAAATAGGTTTGCCCGTAGGACGAGGTGAATGTCAGCAGGAAACCGGCCAGCAGAAACAGCCAGTTGCGCCGCAAAAATGAGAGGTATTCCATGCCCCTTTCATCGCCGGGGCATGGAGGAAAGGAAAGCCCTAAAGAACGTAGCGGCTTAGATCGGTGGAGCGGGTCAGTTCGCCCAAGTTCTTTTCGACAAAGTCGGCATTAACCGTGATCTCTTGCCCCGACCGGTCGGGCGCATCAAAGGAGACCTCCTCGAACACCCGTTCCATCACCGTATAAAGCCGCCGCGCGCCAATGTTCTCGACCGAGGTGTTCACATCCGCCGCGATCTTGGCCAGCGCCGCGATGCCCTCTTCGGTGAAGGTGACGGTCAGATCTTCGGTCCCCATCAGGGCGGTGTATTGCCGCGTCAGCGCATTGTCGGTCTCGGTCAGGATGCGAACGAAATCACCCTCGGTCAGCGCCCGCAGTTCGACGCGGATCGGCAGACGGCCCTGAAGCTCGGGCAACAGGTCCGACGGCTTGGCGATGTGGAAGGCACCGGAGGCGATAAAGAGGATATGATCGGTCTTAACCGTGCCGTATTTCGTCGACACCACGGTGCCTTCGATCAGCGGCAGCAGATCGCGCTGCACCCCTTCACGTGAAACATCACCGCCCCGCGCATCGGAACGGGCGCAGACCTTGTCGATTTCATCCAAAAAGACGATGCCGTTCTGCTCGACAGCCTCGATGGCGGCGCGGTTCACGGCTTCATCGTCCAGCAATTTGTCGGCTTCTTCGCCGACCAGCACCTCATAGCTATCGGCCACGGCCATGCGTTTTTTGGTGGTGCGGCCCCCCATGGCTTTGCCAAACATATCGCCAAGGTTCATCATCCCCATGCCCTGTTGGCCGGGAATGTCCATCATTGGGAAGGGGCTGGAGGTATCGGAGACCTCAAGCTCGATCATCGTGTCGTCCAACTCACCACTGCGGAGCTTCTTGCGGAACATCTCGCGGGTGCCGTCGCGGGCGTCGGTGCCGGCGATGGCGTCGATCACGCGCTCTTCGGCGGCCTGCTCGGCCTTGGTTTTCACGTCTTCACGCATGAAATCGCGGGTCATGGCGATGGCGCTGTCCACAAGATCTCGGATGATCTGCTCCACGTCGCGGCCGACATAGCCCACTTCGGTGAATTTCGTCGCTTCGATCTTGATAAATGGTGCACGGGCCAACTTGGCCAAACGGCGGCTGATCTCGGTCTTGCCGACGCCGGTGGGGCCGATCATCAAGATGTTCTTGGGGTAGACTTCGTCGCGCAGGTCATCGCTTAGCTGTTTGCGGCGCCAGCGGTTGCGCAGGGCCACGGCAACGGCGCGTTTGGCGTCATTCTGGCCGATGATATAGCGGTCCAGTTCGGATACGATCTCGCGGGGGGTCAGGTCGGTCATGCGGTGATTTTCTCCACGGTGAGTTTGCCGTTGGTGTAGACGCAGATGTCGGCGGCGATCGCCATGGCATCACGGGCAATGGTTTCGGCGTCGCGGTCGCTGTCCATCATGCCGCGCGCAGCGGCGAGGGCATAGTTCCCGCCCGACCCGATGGCCGCGACCTCATGTTCGGGCTCCAGCACATCGCCGGCGCCGGTGATGACCAGCAGGTCTTTCCCGTCGGTCACGATCAGCATCGCTTCGAGTTTTTGCAGGTATTTGTCGGTGCGCCAGTCCTTGGCCAATTCGACACTCGCGCGGGCCAATTGCCCCGGTGTCGCTTCGAGCTTGGCCTCCAACCGTTCCAGCAGGGTAAAGGCATCTGCCGTGGAGCCCGCAAACCCCGCCACAACATCATAGCCGCCGGGGCTGAGCTTGCGCACTTTGCGCGCGGTGCCTTTGATCACGGTCTGGCCAAGGCTGACCTGTCCGTCACCGGCAATTACCACTTCGCCGCCTTTTTTGACGCCAATGATCGTGGTCCCGTGCCAACCGGGGAAATCGTCGTTCTGTGCCATGGGGCCTCCTGTCGCTTGGCGCTCTATATGGCCCCCGTGGCAGGGCAGGACAAGGGCAGCGCCGCTTGTGAGCGGTCGGGCGACGGGCTAGCCTCTGGCGATGCAGGATCAAGCCCAAGTTGATATCTACCTTGAACCCCCGCTACGGCAGAGCGCCGAAGCCGGGACGCATAACTTCATGGGAAAACTCGCGCGTGTCCTCGAAAATGCCCAACTTAGGGTCACATATCGAGATATCGGCGCGCCCGCCCGCGCGGCTGATGCGCTTTCATTAAGCCATATGGCCCCTGCCCCAACGTCCCGCGGTTTGGTCTTTCGGCGCTGCTACTACTACCCCTTTTGGCAGATCGAAGCGCGCCCTGAACGGTGGCTTTGGGATGTCGCCGTGGCCGAGTTTGATCCAAGCGGTGTCGATCCAAAGCAGGCGCAACGCTTCTACAGTTTCTGGCAAAAGCGCCTGTTCGGAGATGCGCCGCAACAGTCCAACCGCGATGGGCCGATCTACGTGCCGCTACAGGGCCGCTTGTTGCAGCGGCGGTCTTTTCAATCTTGCAGCCCACTTGAAATGCTGACCCTCACTCTTGATCATAGCACCGGCCCCGTCGTCGCGGCCTTGCACCCGAAAGAGTTCTATAGCCCCGAGGAGCAAACCGCGCTTGAAGCGCTCGCTGCGCGCCATCCAAAATTGACACTGACGATGGGTGAGATGGTGCGGCATTTGCAAAGCTGTGCATTCGTCGTGACGCAGAATTCAGCAGCCGCCTTCTCTGGTTACTTCTTTGGCAAACCGGCGTTGTTCTTTGGCCAGATCGATTTCCACCATATCGGCGTGCGGGCGGATCTTGCGGATCTCAGCCACAGCTTTGCCACCGTGGGGCAGACAGCCCCGGATTTCGCCGCTTATATCCGGTGGTTCTGGCAAGAGCATTGCATCAACGCAGGCCGCGCCGAGGCCGAAGAAAAGATCGTTGCCCGGTTCAAACGCTTTGGCTGGCCCCTTTGACTGGCTCTTGTGACCGCAAATGAAAAGGGCGCCCCGAAGGACGCCCGTTTTCGTAACTCAAATCTGGTAAGGTACTGACCTTAGATGGATTCTTCGATCCAGCTTTGCAGGGCCGCCTTGGGGCGTGCGCCAGCAAGGTTGGACACGACCTGCCCGTCTTTAAAGATGAACAGCGCCGGAATACCACGCACGCCGACCTGAGCGGGCGAGTTCGGGTTTTCGTCGACGTTGACTTTGACAATCTTCACGCGACCGTTCATCTCATCCGACAGCTCCTCCAGCGAAGGGCCGATCTGTTTGCACGGGCCGCACCATTCGGCCCAGAAATCGACCAGAACCGGAATGTCCGAATTTTTGACTTCGGAGTCGAAAGTGTCGTCGGTGACTGCGACGGTTGCCATGATGCTCTCCTGACAGGAATGGGTTGAGGCCTGAACCTATGAACGCGGGGCGGTGGCGTCAAGATATGGCAGGGCACGCAGCGCATTTGTCACGATATCGTTGGGTAACACCATAAGCGCGGGGCGGGCGGTCCACAGAATGGCGGTCTTGATCCGGCGATCGGGGTAGATTTGGCGCAGCATATGGGCATAGGCGCCCATCTGGCGCAACAGCCCGTCGGGGCAGGCGTCAGCGGTCTCGGGGACCACGCGGTTGGTCTTGAAATCGACGGCAAGGATATGATCCTCGGCGATCACCAATCGGTCGATCGTGCCGTGCAGACGCTGATGGCCCAAGCTGCCGGTCACGGGGACTTCGGCAAGGGTCGTCTTGGTGAACAGCGGGGCGAGGGCAGGGGTGCGCAGAACCACTTCGGCCTCACTTTCGGCGCGGGCAATCATTTCAGGTGGATGCCTTCGGGCCAAGCGGTCCAGAAATACCTGCCGTGCGTCCGGCCCCATGAGGGGCAGATGCTCCAACAATTCATGGACCAAAGTGCCGTAGCTCAGCGCGGTATCCATATCAAAGCCGGCCTCACCCGCCAGCGCCTTGGCACCGCCAAGATCGGAGGGCGAAAGGGTCTTGTCCTCCCCCCGGAGGGACGGGGCGGAACGGGTAAAAATAGGGTCTAACACGGGCGTTGTGACGATTTTCTCAGGCGTTTCTACGATGTCGAGCGTATCCCAGTCGCCCTGTTGATAGCGCAGCGTGCCATCATCGCCCAAGGGCTCGGCCCGGAGCCGGGCCAAAGCGGCAGCGGTGATCTGATACCAAGAGGATTCATCTTTCGACAATTCCCCCGCCGCCGCCACGATCAGCCATTTTTCGGCCCGCGTCATGGCCACATAGAAAAGCCGAAGCCGCTCTTGCAATGCGGCCTCTTTCATCTCGTCGAGCCGCGCGCGCATGGGCTGGGGCATGTCATCTGCCGGGGCTTTCCAGACGGGCGTGCCGTCGACGGTGATGATCTCATCCTTGATCGTCACATCGCGCCGCCCGGTATCGGGCAGGATCACGATCGGCGCTTCCAGCCCCTTTGCCCCATGCACCGTCATCACGCGGATCTGGTTCGAAGCACTGTCGATCTGGCGTTTAATCTCCAGATCATCGGTCTGCATCCATTGCAGGAATCCGGTCAGGCTTGGCACCGTGCCGCGCTCGTAAGAGAGCGCTTGGCTTAGCATCGCATTGATCCCATCCTCGGCCTCTGGCCCCAACCGCGCCAGCAGTTTGCGGCGGCCATCGTGGCGGGTGAGGATGCGTTCGATCAGGTCGTAAGGGCGCAGGTAATCAACCTGCCCGCGCAGGTCGCGCAGCACGGCAAGGGTGGCGGCGTGGGTCTCGGTCTGGCCGCGCAGGGCTTGCCAGAGGTGATCCTCTTTGCGGTAATGGGCGAGGGTGAAAAGGTCTTGTTCAGACCAGCCGAAAAGTGGTGATTTCAACGCGGTGGCAAGGGATAGATCGTCGTCCGGTGTGGCGAGGAACGACAGGATCGCAGCCAGATCGCGCACCGCCAGTTCGGCCCCGACCTTAAGCCGGTCCGCCCCGGCGATGGGCAGTTCCGCCGCCTTGCAGGCGCGGATGATCTCCGAAAACAGGGCCGAGCGGCGCTGCACGAGGATCAGGAAATCCCCCGGTTGGATGCGCCGCCGCGCCAAGCCGCCCTTGCTGTCGTCGGGCAGGTAATGCGCCTCGGTGGTTAGCTCTTTGATCCGCCGCGCGATGCGTTCGGCCAGTTGCACGGTGTGATGCCGCGCGCTGCGGCGGTCAACGGGGTCGGTCCAGTCGCCTTCTTCATCGGGGCCTGCTTTCTCAATAAAGGGCCAAAGATCGACACGGCCGGGCAGGCGGTCCTTAAAGGCCATATGCCCGTCATTTGTGAACCCTGTTTGGATCTCCGGATCGAAAACCCCATCGACCGCCTGCAAAATCGCCGAGGAAGACCGGAAGGAATAGGCGAGGCTACGGCGCTGAAAGAACTGCCCCGCTTCGCCGATTTTCTGCTCAAAGGTCGCGCCTTTGCGGTCCAACTCCTCGGGGTCGGCCCCTTGGAAAGAGTAGATCGACTGCTTTTTGTCGCCCACGACGAAAAGCGTCCGATCCACCTCATGACGTGCGCCAGCGCCTGAGTAAAATTCATCCGTCAGCCGTTCGATCACATCCCATTGGCGCGGCGAGGTGTCCTGCGCTTCGTCCACAAGGATATGGTCGATGCCACCGTCGATGCGAAACAGCACCCAAGCCGCCACCGCCTTGTCGGTCAACAAAGCGCGGGCTTTGAGGATCAGATCGTCAAAGTCGAGCCAGCCGCGTTTTTGTTTCTCATCGGCATAACGCTCAAGGAAACGGGCTGCGAACCGGTGCAGCACATAGGACTTGCGCGCCGCCTTTAAGGCCAGCCGCGCTTCGCGGGCGTCTTCGACGCGCTGCATCAACTGCTCAAGCTGCGGCATCTGTTCGGCGATGACCTTTTGCGTCGGCTTGGTCGGAAAACTGCCGATCTTCGCGGTAAATGGCGCCTTGGCGCCGCTGCCGGTCAAAAGGGTATTTTCAAGCTGGGGCAGGGCAGAAAGATCGTAGCGGTCAATCTCTTGCAGCGCCGCGCCGGCCTTGCCGTCATTTCCGCCTTTGGCCAGCAGATGCGGGATGATCTCGGCCATCATCGCCGCCTCGCTGCCAAGAAAGACCGACGCCGCGATTTTCTCTTCGGTCAGGTCTTCGGGCTGGGCGAAAAGCGTTAGGATCTCGGCCCATGACCGGGGGTCGGTGAAAGCATCGCGCTGGCCCACGATGCTGCGGGTAAGGCTGGCGAAATCTTCTCCGGTGTAATGCCGCGCAATGTCGGCCACCAGCGGGGCGTCTTCGCTCTCGGCCATCTCATCGACGATCTCGGCCCGCAGCAGATCGGCGGCGCGGTCTTCGATCTCGGTGAATTGCGGGCTGACCTGTGCCTCCAACGGGAAGCGGCGCAGAAGGGCCGCGCAGAAAGAGTGGATGGTTTGGATTTTCAGCCCGCCCGGTGTCTCAATCGCGCGGGCGAAAAGGGTGCGGGCATTGCGCAGTTGCTCGGGCGTCAACTCTCCTTGCACGCCGAGATCGGCCAAGGCATCGCGCAGCGCTTCGTCCTTCAGCATCGCCCATTCGCCCAAACGTTTGAACAGACGGTTTTGCATCTCTGACGCGGCGGCCTTGGTATAAGTCAGGCAAAGGATGTGCTGCGGCTCCACATCATCCAGCAACAGCCGCGCCACGCGGTCGGTCAGCACGCGGGTCTTGCCAGAGCCCGCGTTGGCGGTGAGCCAAGTGGAGGCATCGGGCCGCGCCGCTTCGATCTGGGCGCGGGTGGCATCGTCAAAATCGCGCATCATTCCAAATCCTCTGGACGGGCAGAGCTGGTGCCGTCCCATTCGCCGAAACGGGCCAGTTGGTCATAATTCCCGGCAAAAGCATCGCTTTGCACCATGCGGCGCGCGGTGAAGCCCTGCCCCTCATCAAGGTAGCGTGAGAGCAGCGCATGCAGCCCGGCGAGCACCTCTTGAGGGTTTTCTTCTTCCAGCGGGGCAGGGACTTCGACGGGTTTCGACCCGAGCCCGATAAAGGCAGCATGGGCCACATGGGCCACGCCCACCTCTGGGAAACCGCCACGCTCGACCATCGCAGCCTCGATCAGCAGTTGCTTGTCAAACAGCCGCTGTTCCTTTTTGCCCGGCGGCGTCCCGGTCTTGTAGTCATAGATCAGCACATCGCCATCATCGGTCTGGTCGATCCGGTCCGCAAAGCCACTGAGGGTAAAGCCGAGGTCGGCGAAGGTGTAGCTGCCGCGCGCGCCCTGTTCGAACGCGACGGGGCTGGAGAATGCGGCGCGTTGGCTTTCACGGGCGATGAACCAATCTGCGATCCGGTCGATCCGTGCCAGCCACATGGCGCGGGCGGCGGGCCATGGGGCTTCCTCCTCCAGCACCTCGGCGGCCACTTGCATCAGCGTGTCGCGGGTTAGTCGCGCAGGATCGCGGGCCACCAGCTTCACGAAATCCTCCATGATACGGTGCAAAACGATGCCCCGCACCGGCGCGTCGGGAGATTGCACCAGGGGGTTGATCGGACGCAATTTCAGGCTGTGCTTGGCATAGACGGCATAGGGATCACGGATCAGCGTCTTGATCTCGGTCACCGACAGTTTGCGCGGCCGCGCGGCACGGGGCGGGCGCGGCGAGGGGCGCGGCGCGGGGGCCGTACGCTTCACCGCCTCAAGGCCGCGCACCTGATCCAGCCAATAGCCGCCGCGCTGCTGCATCGCCTTCCACGCCTCCGGCCCGCCGGTGTCGCCCAAGCCGCCCAGCAGATTGCCCAACCGGTTCAGCCAGCGTGACGGCACCATCTCTGCCTCATCCGAGCGGATCGCTCGGGTGATCCAAACCTCGGGGCTGGCGATGGCCTGTTGATAGTCATGCGCCGACAGGCCGATGCGCCGTTCGGGCAACAGCAGCCCGGCCTTTTCGCGCATCTGACGGTTGAGCCAAGGATCGGGCGGCGGCGCTTCGGGCCATGTGCCTTCGTTCAATCCGCCGAGGATGACCAGATCGGCCCCCTGCACGCGCGCCTCCATCGTGCCCCAAATCATGATGTCGGGGTGCGGGGTATCGGCCTCACGCACCTCTTCTTGGGACAAAAGCGCGCCCAGCAGGTCGGCGTAATCTGCGGCATTCATCGCGCCGCCATGGGCGGCATGCTCCGTCAGGTTGGCCATCACCGCCGCAGCCGCGATGCCCGCACCCTGCTGCCAGAGCAGGTGATCGGGGTCGGCGGGTTGCCCGGCGGCGATCCTTTCGGCCAGTGCCGAATGCGCGGCGACGCAATCGGGCAGGGGCCGCTCTCCGGGGGCGTCATGGCCGGAGAAAACCTCGCCCAGCCAAGCAACCCAATCGCGGAAACCGCTGGGGTCTTCCATCCGCTTTGCCGCGCGTTCCGCGATTTCGGTCAAGCCCTCGGCGTCGGGGTAGGGAAGCCCGTAACGGCGGATCTCGGCCTCGAGCCGCTGGGTGTAAAGCTGGTGAAAGTTCCGCCCCGCACCGCTGTGTGTCAGCGGGTGTTTCAGCAGGGTCAGCAGCGCCTCGGCATCCAGTTTCCGGACGAACAGCGCCGCCACATGGCGCAAGAACCGCCCCGGCGGAGAGAGTTGCAGCGGCATCCCGGCGCTGTCGTCAGGCAGGATGTTCCACCGATCAAGAGCCGCCGTGACCTGCCGGGTAAGCATCCGGTCGGGCGTGATCAACGCGGCTTTCACCCCGTCTTCGGCAGCTTGGCGCAGACGCAGCGCAATGGCCAATGCCTCGACCCGCGGCGTGGGCGCTTCGATCAGGGTGATGTTGGCGGTGGCACCTTGCAGGTCTTCCAGTTTCGGCCCCTCACCCAGCCAAGCATGGGTGACCGGCGCGGGCCGGAGCGAGAGCGACAGCAGCTTGTTGCGGGCCGTCGAAACCGGGGGCATCTCGCACCACGGCGCGACCGCGCCGCGCGCAACGCCGAGCATGTTCATCAGCTTGCGAAACCGGTATTGCGGGTGATCCTCGGCCAAAAGCGCCTGATCCAATTCATTCCAAACGGCGGTCGGCATCTCAAAGTCGAAACCGGGCAGAATGATCGCGCCTTGCGGCAGGCGGGCCACGGCCTCCATCAGCAGCGCGGTGGTCCCGCGCGACCCGGTAGAGCCAGCAAGGATCACCGGGTGCTGCGGTGGATTGTCCTGCCAGCGGGCGATGATCCGGGCGACGAGTTGACGCCGCCGCGCTTCGGCATCCGGGCGGGTGGTGGTCTGGGCTAGATAGTCATGGGCGATGGCTAGGAACCGCTGCGCGCGCTCCCAATGGGCCGAGAGATGGCCAACGTCCAGCCCGGCCACCGTCTCGGGCGAGACCCCTTCGCCCTGCATCTCGTCGATCAGGCCCGCAAGACTGTCCGACAGCGCATAAAGCGACGCGCGCGGCGCGAGATCCGGCGCGGCATCCAGCAGGCGCGACACCAGTTGAATGAGTTCCAGCCGCCGTTGCAGCGGTGGCGTTGGGGCAGGCAGCGCAATGCCGGGGCCCAAGGCATCAAGGTCCGTAATCAGCCGAATGCGGGGCAGAAACCCCGCCGGCCCTGCGTCGAAATCATGGCGCAACCGGCGTGCCATTCGGTTGGTGTTGACCAGCAGTTCAACGCGGGCCATCGCCTCGGGGGGGCCATTCTCCAACCGGTCACAAAGCCCGCGCACCAACCCGCGTGGAAAGTCGACACCGGGGGCAAGGCCAAAGACGCGGGGGCTGTCTTGCGGTTCAAACATCGGCGCCCGCCAAAAGGCTTTCGGCAAGGGGAATGCCGCCGGGATGGCCCACATCGCACCAACGCCCAGTATAGGGCAGGCCAAACAACGTCTCGCGCTGAAGCATCATATCCCACAACAGGTTGAGCGAGAATTTCTCGGCTTCGATATCGGCCAGCAGATCGGTCTTGATAATCTGTATCCCGCCATAGACCTGCCCCGGCCCGCGTCGCAGGCGGCCATCCGCGGCGCGGGTAAAGTCGCCCGTGCCGCCATGGCCAAGTGTGTTCTCCAGCGGCACGGTCATCAATAACGCTTCCATCCGCGCCGGATCCCACGCCGCTTGCAGCATCGAGAGCGGGTTCGGCCCGGCCCAAACTGCGTCACTGTTCATGGTGAAAACCGGCCCCGCGCCCAGCAACGGCAGGGCATTGCGCAATCCGCCGCCGGTGTCGAGGATCTCAGGCGTCTCGATCACGGTTTTAACGCCCTGCGCCCGCAGATGGGCATCAAGCTGGTCGGGCAGATAGTGCAGGTTCGCCACGATCCGGCCGGGGGATATCCTGCGGGCGAGGTCCAGCGCAAGGTCGATCAAGGGGCGACCTGCGACCGGCACCATGGGCTTGGGCTGAGTCTGGGTGAGATGTTTCATCCGCGTGCCGAACCCGGCCGCGAACATCATGATGGCGTCGGGATAGTCGCGCATTGGCTTTTTAGATGCTCCAATAATTCGGGGGTCGGAGGGGGCAGCACGCCCGCGATAGAATCCGCCACCGCGGCAAGCGCGGGATGACGCAGGTTATGTTGCAGATGCTGCCACACACGGGGGATCAGATCGACGTAATGCGGTTTGCCATCGCGTAGGCAAAGGCGCGCAAAGATGCCCAGAATGCGCAGATTGCGCTGGGCACCAAGCAGCGCATAGGCGCGGCGAAAGGGGGCGGCTTCTTGTTCGGTCTGGGCAATGTAATAGTCGATGATCTGTCCCTCCACCGCGCGGGGAACATCACGGCGGGCGTCTTGCAGGATTGAGACCAGATCATAGGCCGGATGGCCCAGCAGCGCGTCCTGGAAATCCAGCAACCCGACGCGCGCGGCACCTTCGCGCTGCGGCAGCCAAAGCAGATTTTCGGCGTGATAGTCGCGCAGGATCACGACCTTGGGGGCGTCATCCAGCGCAGCGACGAGGGGGCGGAAAGCCTGCGCGAAAGCGGCGCTTGCCACTTGCCCACCCTCGGGTGCGTAAAAGTCGAATGCGGGGGCTGCCATATCGGTCAGCCAATCGGCATCGCAAAGCGGCAGTTCCGGCAAGGGGGCGCTGTGAAGTTTGACCAATACGTCTGCGGCGGCGCGGTACAGCGGAAGTTCCCGAGCGGGATCAGCCGCCATCAGCCGGGCGAAAAGATCATCGCCAAGGTCTTCGATCAGCAGCAGCCCGTGGTCGCTGTCCTTGTGGCAAATCTGTGGCGCGCTGAGGCCGCAGGCCGTCAGATGCGCCGCGACATCAAGGAAGGGGCGCACGTCTTCGCCGCGTTCGGGTGGGGCATCCATCAAGATGGCCCTATCTCCATTCGCTTTGCGCAGCCGGTCATACCGCCGGTTGGAGGCGTCGCCCGCCAGCAGTTTTCGGGTGGCCCCGGCCCAGCCGGACGTTTGCAAAAAACCTTCGATTAATGCGGCGCGTTCGGTCATGTGCGCCACTCTGTCAACTTGGCGGCCCAACCGCTGCCGGACCATTCGGCTGTCAGCGCGCGGCTGTCTTCGTGGGCCCCGGGGAAAAGGCTGATCCGCAATGCCCCGGCGGGGGCGAGCGGGCCCAGACGATCCGGCCATTCCACCAGACAGATCGCGTCATGAAAGGCCTCAACCAGTCCCAGTTCCTCGATCTCATGGGTGGAGGTCAGACGGTAGAGATCGGCATGCCAGATCGCGCCGCTTGCCCCCTCATAGGTTTGCACCAATGTGAAGGTGGGCGAGGGGATGTCCTCGGGGTAGTCGAGCAGTTCGGAAATCAGGGCGCGGGCGAAATGGGTCTTGCCCGCACCGACATCGCCGCTGAGCAAAATGACATCGCCGGGTGACAGGCGGCGGGCCAATTGCTGGGCGCGCCGGGCGGTGTCATCGGGGCCGCTGAGCCGGAGGGAAAGGGTATCGTCGGACATGCCCCATGCTTAGCGTGCCGACACGCAGCCGCAAGATTAAAGCGGCGGGGAATGCCCTAGTTGGAGGGTTGTCGCCGGTCGCATGCCGAAGGCATGGCGCTGCGGTCCGGGCGGGCCGTTCCAACCGGGGTCGGGCGAAAGCGCAAAAGCGTCGCGCCGGAAGCGATGGCCGAAATCTCACAAGTGAGGGCCGCGCCGTGGAGCGGAGCGACGGGCATGTTCCAGCCCGCGCGGTCCCCTCTGCCCATGACAAACTCGGCCACGTCGGGCCACAGCGGATTGGCGGCCGACATCTTTTGCCAGACGCGGATCGCGTCGTTGATTGTAATCTCGGCAAAGCTTTTGTCGGGGTCTTGTTTCCATTGGTCGCGATAGGCGGCGTTGCAAAAGGTCAGCACGCCGGAGGCGGAGAAGACGGCGAACCCATCTTCGAGCTTGTCCAGCAGGCTTTGGCTTTGCTCAAGCTCAGCGCGGAAATTGCGGGTCAGGGTGACTTCGGCGGTGATGTCTTCGATCAAGAATGCGGTGGCCCCGTCGGGGTGGGGCCGGCCACGGATGCTGTAGGTTTGACCGTTCTCAAGCGACCATGTCTCTTGATAGCGTCCATCGGTTGCGGCGGCGATCACCTCGGCAATCTCCTGACGCCAATTCTTGTAGTTTTTTGGTTCCGGCATGCGGCGGCTTTCGCGCAGCTGATCGAAAAAGGACACCATCGTCGGTCGGGCGCTGAGAAAGGGGGCGGGCAGGGAGGTCAGGTCAACCAGGGCAGGGTTGAACAGGGCCAACTGCCCGTTGCGGTCAAAAATCGCCAGCCCGATGGACAGATGCGCAAAGGTTTTGGCAAGGGTTTGAACGAAGTTGCGCTGCGCCTCTTCGGCGGCGACCACGGCATTGATGCAGGTGGCGTGGTAGACCTGCACATTGTCCTCTGTCGTGGTGGTCAGCGCGTACCAATCGGGTTTGTCCCCGTCGCCGCAGCGCAGGCATACGCGGTTGGGATGTTCGGGCGAGGGCGTGCTGAACAATGCGGCGCCGCCGCATTCAGGATCGGCCGGAGCCTTGCGTTTCAGGGCCCCGTAGGCCCGGTTGTGCCAGATGATGCGGCCTGCGGCATTGGTCTGCCATGCAGGGTTGGGGCTGGTTTCGCTGGCCCGGCGCAGCGCGGCGAGTTTTTGGAACGTCTCTTGCGTGATCTCTTCGGCCGCGCGGGTCTGGGGCAGGTGCAGCCAACAAAGCGCGTCTCGCCATGTGATGCGAAGTTCCGACGGGCTGTCGCCATCCTCTGCCACGAGGGTCAGTTTGCCGGTGGCCCCGTGCCGGGCCGTGCGGGGGAATTCAGGAAACCGCGACAGCAGCGCTTCGCGGATGTCCTCCCACTGGTGGTGGCCGGGGGCGAGGGCAAAGCGGGTTAGTGCGCTGTCGGAGCCGTGGATCAACTCGCCGTCTTCGAAAAGCAGGCTCATATCGTCGATGCCGGGCGGTGCCGCAGCGGGGCGGCCCGCTGCTGTGCTAAGCCACCAAAGGGCGGCCAGAGCGGTGGTGAAAGCGGCGGCAAGCACGATGATAACGTCTGGCAATGCCATGACGGATACCCCTTTCGGCAAATGCGACGCCCTATATTGAGAGCCAAAGGTTAACGGCGGGTTAACAAAAGCGCAGTTCCCCCTTTCAAGCCGTTAAGCGCTGGTTCTCGCCCATCACGGCATCATCGGGGCCAAGGTCCAGCAGGCGGCGCGGCCAGACAACTTCGACAACCGCGCCGCTGCCTGCGGGCGGCAACCCGCGCAGCCAACCGCTGTCTGACCCATTGGCAAACCGCAGCCGCGCGCCGGACCGTTCGAGGAAAGTCTTGGCGATGAAAAGCCCCAGCCCCATGCCCTCATATTCGGGGCGCGCCGTCTCGTTTGCCGTGCCGCTACGGCGGCGCAGGAAGGGGTCGCCGATCCGCCCCAGATGCTGCGGCGGAAAGCCCGGCCCGTTGTCGATGATCCGCACCGAGATATCCTCGGCGGACCATTCGGTTTCGATCCAAACCGTGCTCTCGGCAAAATCCACCGCGTTCTGCACCAGATTGCGCAGCCCGTGAATGATCTCGGGTTTGCGCGGGATGGTGGGGGGGCGCGCGTGATCTCGGGCCATCGGGTTGTCAGAGAACATCACCGTCTTGCCGCGCTCCAGATGTGGCTCGGCGGCCTCTTTCACCACGGCGGTGAGTTGCGCGCGTTGCATATGCAGATCGTCTTTCCCGATGCGGCCCATATCGCGCAGGATATCGCGGCACCGGTCAGCCTGATCGCGGATCAACGCAGCGTCTTCGACCAGATCGGGCCGGTCTTCGAGGTCTCCCAGCAGTTCGGTGCTGGCCAGTTTGATGGTGGCTAGGGGCGTTCCCAATTCATGGGCGGCAGCGGCGACAACACCGCTCAGGTCCGACAGTTTCTGCTCCCGTGCCAGCACCATCTGCGTGGCCGAGAGCGCATCGGCCATGGAGTGGACCTCAGTCGTGACGCGCCGCGAATAGGCGCTGGTGAAAACGATGGCGATCAGCAGCGCCGCCCAATGGCCAAAGACAAAAATGCCGGGCTGGCGCAGCACATCGCCCGACTGGGTGACAAGCGGCAGATGCCACAGCGCCAGCACCGAAGCCGCGACAATCGCGGTAGCGCCCAAAACCAGTGTCGAACGCAGGCTGAGTGCGGTGGCCGAGATCGTTACCGGGGCCAGCAGCAGCAGCGCAAAGGGATTGTGCAGCCCCCCGGTCAGCCCCAGCAGGGCGGTCAGTTGCAGCAGGTCAAACAGGACCATGGCAAGGTTCTCGCGCTCGGACAGGCGTTTGTTCTGTGGAAAGACAAAGGCCGCGACGAGGTTGCCGACCACCGAGGCACCGATGGTCAGATAACACAGGCCGAAGGCCAGTTGCAGCCCAAGTGCCCATTGCGCCACGGTAACGGCGGTCAACTGTCCGGCGATGGCGAACCAGCGCAGCAGGATCATCGTGCGCAGGCGGATCCAACTGGCGCGGGTGCGCCCGTCGAGGGGCCGAATATTTGCCTGCGTCATCTTAGCCCCATCACTTTATTGCGTCTTGCATCACCTGCGATCTAGCGTAGGTCTGCGGCGAAACACGATCAAGAGCGGCCATCGCGCAAAGGACTGACATGAAACAGATGATTGCATTTGGTGCGGTTGGGGTTGCAGCGGTATTTCTGGCCGGGACGGCCTTTATGGTGCTGCGCGACGAAGATGATCCCTATGCCTCTTGCCGGTCAAGCCAAGTGGCGGGGGGCGATATTGGCGGTCCGTTTGAATTGGTCAATGGCGCGGGCGAAACCGTGACCGATGCAGACGTAATTACCGAGCCTGCCTTGCTCTATTTCGGCTATACCTCTTGCCCCGATGTCTGCCCGCTGGACGTGGACCGCAACGCCGCCGCCACCGAAATTCTGGAGGAGCGCGGCCAAAGCATTACGCCGGTTTTTATCACCGTCGACCCGGCACGCGACACGCCTGAAGTGGTCGGCGACTTTGCCGAGGTGATGCACCCTCGCATGGTGGGGCTGACCGGCTCGCCTGAGCAAGTCAAAGCGGCCAGCCAAGCTTACCGCACCTACTACAAGGCCCATTCGGCAGATGAGAATGGCGAATACCTCGTCGATCACTCGACCTTCAGCTATTTGGTCATGCCCGGCGAAGGCGTCGTCGACTTTTTCCGCCGCGAAGTGCGGTCCGAGCAGATGGCCGACAGCATTGGTTGCTTCCTCGATCAAAGCTGAAATTGACCCGCCGCGATAGCCGCCCCATATTGGCCTTGGAGAGGGGACGTTGATGCAGGATATTTCCGACTTAGGCCCAGACCGTAGTTTGCTTTTAGTCGATGACGATGAGCCTTTTCTGCGCCGCTTGGCCAAGGCGATGGAGAAACGCGGCTTTGAGGTGGAAACCGCAGGCTCTGTCGCTGCGGGCAAGGCCATCGCCACCGCCCGTTCCCCGGCCTTTGCCGTGGTTGATCTGCGGCTTCAGGATGGCAACGGCCTCGATGTTGTGGAAGTGCTGCGTGACAAACGTGCCGATGCACGGGTTGTGGTGCTGACGGGCTATGGCGCGATTGCCACGGCGGTTGCCGCGGTGAAATCAGGCGCCACGGACTACCTCTCAAAACCGGCTGACGCGAATGACATCGTGAATGCGCTTTTGGCAACCGGCGGCGATCTGCCCGAGCCGCCGGAGAACCCGATGAGTGCGGACCGCGTGCGGTGGGAGCATATCCAGAGGGTCTATGAGCTTTGCGATCGCAACGTCTCGGAAACCGCGCGGCGGCTGAACATGCACCGGCGCACCTTGCAGCGCATCTTGGCAAAACGCTCGCCGCGTTAAAGCTCGAACCGTTTCCAGATTTTATCGACGCGGGTGCCATCGGCCAGCGTGCAACTGGGCAGGCGGCGGAAATCCTCGAACCCGCGGCTTTGGTAATAGGCAAGTCCGCCTAGGTTATCGGCGCGGATGATCGCGTGAATATGGGCATAGCCCAGGTCACGGGCAGCTTGCTTGGTCTGTTCAAACAGTGCTGAGCCGATGCCGAAACCCGTCTCTCCTACCCGCACAAAGGTTGCGACATCCACGCCGCCCTTGGGCAGGTCGGGGTGTGGTTCAATGTACTGAAAGCCTTTCAGCGCGCCGCGCTCATCCTCGGCCAAGTGCCATGCACTGTCCGAGGCGGTCATCCAACCTTGCAACTCGCGCGGGGTGACGGGGGTGACCATGGCGGTGGTGCCCCCCTTGGCGATGATCGCGTTCAGCAAGTCGGCCATGGCGCGGGTATCAAGCGCCCCGGCACGGCGGATGTGGATCACGCCATTTCGCGCAGCAGCGCCGCGTGCCGTTCCGTGAACTCGGCCCGTACCTCAACCGGCGGGCGCAGCAGGATGTTGAGCCCCTCCATCAGCGCCGCATCGGGGCGGCCAAAGAAACGGCTCGCCTCGGTTTCGGAAAAGCCCGCGATCTGGCTGGCCTCCATCCAAGCACTGACGCGGTCCGCCTTTTTGATCTGTTGCTTGACGCGCACCGGCAAGCTGGCAGGCAGGCCAAATCGGACATGTACGGCGGTGGTCAGCCGGTCATCCAAAGCGCGATAATCCGGCCCAACAGCAGCCTTCACGGGCGAGATCATGTCCCCGATCACATATTCCGGTGCGTCATGCAGCAGCGCGGCCAAGCGCCATTTCGCAGGCGCACGGGGGGCGATCCGGGCAAATATCGTTTCGACCAATAGCGAATGTTCGGCCACCGAATAGGCATAGTCGCCCCGCGTCTGACCGTTCCACCGCGCGACAAAGGCCAAGCCATGGGCGATGTCTTCGATCTCGACATCGACCGGGGTGGGGTCGAGCAGATCAAGCCGTCGACCCGACAGCATCCTTTGCCATGCACGTGGTTTCTGCGCCATCCGCCGGAGTCCTTACCTCGTGATCCTTGGGAACAAATCCCTGTCAAACCTGTTCATCCCACGAAGGAGATAATCATGAAACCCGTTTTTTCTGGTACGATACTTGCAGTTACCTTGGCCACCCTCGCTGGTGCCTCGCAGGCAGAAGAAGTCTGCATGCCCGCCAAGGAAATGAAGTCGGCTCTGATCGATTGGTACGGCGAAGAGCCTGTGCCGGGTCAGCGCGAGGACAACAATCAACTTTGGGCATCGGATCAATCGGGCACATGGACCTTGGTCAAGACATTAGCCGACGGCAATGCCTGTGTGCTGGCCCAAGGCGATGACTGGATGGCGGGGCTGTCGGGCGATAAGCAACTGGCCGCTCTTCAGCGTTGACCCTGCGGGGGTCATTCCCCATTCACATTGAGAATTCGCGGCGAAGGTGCTAACCGCCCTGCAACACTTCAAACAGGAGCGCCGCATGGCCCACGACTATATTGTTAAGGATATCAATCTGGCGGCCTACGGGCGCAAAGAGCTGGACATCGCCGAAACCGAGATGCCGGGCCTGATGGCGCTGCGTGACGAATACGGTGAGAGCAAGCCGTTGAAAGGCTCGCGGATCGTCGGCTCCTTGCACATGACCATCCAGACCGCCGTTCTGATCGAGACGCTTGTCGCACTTGGCGCGGATGTGCGTTGGGCATCCTGCAACATCTTTTCCACCCAAGATCACGCCGCGGCGGCGATTGCCGAAGCGGGCGTTCCGGTCTTCGCCATCAAAGGTCAGTCGCTGGTTGAGCATTGGGATTACCTCGACAAATCCTTCATGTTCCCCGATGGCCCGAACCTGATCCTTGACGATGGCGGCGACGCGACGCTCTATATCCTGCTGGGCGCACGGGTTGAGAATGGCGAAGATGAGCTGATCTCCGTTCCCAAGTCCGAGGAAGAAGAAGCGATCTTCGCTCAGATCAAGAAGCGTATGGCCGAAAGCCCCGGCTGGTTCACCAAGATGCGTGACCAGATCAAAGGTGTATCCGAAGAGACCACCACCGGCGTGCACCGTCTCTATGATCTGGTGAAACAGGGCCAGCTGCCCTTCCCCGCGATCAATGTGAACGACTCTGTCACCAAGTCGAAGTTCGACAACAAATATGGCTGTAAAGAGAGCCTCGTCGACGGTATCCGCCGCGCCACCGACACGATGATGGCCGGTAAGGTCGCTGTTGTGATGGGCTATGGCGATGTGGGCAAAGGCTCTGCCGCGTCGCTGAGCGGTGCTGGCGCGCGCGTCAAGGTCACCGAAGTCGATCCCATCTGCGCGTTGCAAGCAGCGATGGACGGTTTTGAAGTCGTGCTGCTGGAAGATGTTGTCGGCACCGCCGATATCTTCATCACCACCACTGGCAACAAAGACGTGATCCGCATCGAGCATATGCGCGAGATGAAGGACATGGCGATTGTTGGCAACATCGGCCACTTCGACAATGAAATCCAAGTTGCCGCGCTGAAGAACCACAAGTGGACCAACATCAAAGAACAGGTGGACATGATCGAGATGCCGAACGGCAATCGTCTGATCCTGCTCTCCGAAGGCCGTCTGCTGAACCTTGGCAATGCCACCGGCCACCCGTCCTTCGTGATGTCTGCCTCCTTTACCAACCAAGTGTTGGCGCAGATCGAACTGTGGGAGAACACCGACAAATACGGCAACGACGTTTATATCCTGCCCAAACATCTGGATGAGAAAGTCGCCCGTCTGCATCTCGACCGGATCGGCGTGAAGCTTTCGAAACTGAACCCCGAACAGGCCGCCTATATCGGTGTGACGCCTGAAGGCCCGTTCAAGCCCGAGCATTACCGCTACTAAATCGCAAAGAGTTCCCTCTTTGGTAAGGTTTCAACGCCGCCCCGCAGACCGTCGGGGCGGCGTTTTTGTATTAAAGTCCTGAAACTCCTCAGGAAATGCGGCCCATCGGCGGATTTAAGCAAATATCTGCCGGTAGCAAATGGCGGGCGGAACATAGTCACCCGGGCGGTGTTTCTTCCCCAGACCACTGAAAAGGAGTATCGAAAATGAAACGTACATTCCTGAAATCCACCGTCGCCGCCCTTGCACTGACTGCGGGCACCGCATTCGCTCAGACTGCCGACACCGAAGCCGGTGCAGCAGCAGAGGCCGAGGCCACAATCTCGGGTGAGAGCGTAAGCGACACCGCCAACGATTTGACCGCCACTGTTGAGAAACAGGCCGAGCAAACCGCTGAGATGTCGCGTGAGAATTCCGACGACTACGATGGAACCAACGACCCCAACAAAACCGACGAAATTCTGACCGCCCCGACAGAGAGCGCGGAATTCGACGGTGACACCGAAGTCGACAACGAAGCGGAACTGACCGCCGAAACCGATGGCGTGACTCCGTCGACGGATGCCGAAGCCGATCTGGCCGGGAACGCGGATTCAGAGTCGAACTCGACCCTGAGCACCGACACCAGCGGCACTGTCACAACAGAGACAGACACCGATCTGGCAGCCGATGAAGACGCCGATATCGACAGCGAAATGACTGCCGAGATCGAAGGCGAAGCTGAGACCGATCTGGAAGAGAATGTCGCTTCGGACACCGAAGCGAACATGGAAACAGACGTCACACGCACCGACACCGGCATGAGCAATGCCTTCTCCGGTATGGTTGTGGGTGATCTGGTCGGCCTGACCGTCGTGGAAGCGGATGGCGACACCATCGGTGACATCGACTATGTGATCAAAACTGACGCTGGTTATGCCGCTGTCGTTGGTGTGGGTGGCTTCCTTGGCCTTGGCGAACACACCGTCGCCGTGCCGCTTGAGGAAATCTCTATGGCCGCCGAAAACGACCTGAAGCTGAGCTCTTGGACCAAAGCCGAGCTGGAAGCCCAGCCGGAAGTTGATGAAGATACAATCGAAGGTCTAGAAGACGACGTTCGTCTTGACGACGCATCCTAAGCGACCCGCGATATCGAACTCAGAGGCGCCCCATCGGGCGCCTCTTTGCGTATGGGGGCGTGGCTGACGGTCGTGGCTAACGGGGGCAGTCAGCCGGGGTCGCGAAATAAATCTTTTGCAAAACAGGGTTATGGCCTTAGGCTCCGGTTTCAGGAACCCCTGAAGCCGAAGTTACTGTTGGAGAGATTTATGGGCAAGCGTGACGAATGGATCGCGAAATACGCCGAGGACCTGAAGAATAAATGCGGCATGGACCCGGATATGGACCTTTTAACCAAGGTGACCATCGGTTGCGGTCCGTCGATCTACAACGCCGACGCGCAAACGGTGTCTGCCGGTGATACGGCTGAATTAAACACCGTAAAGGATAACTTCCTTATCAAGAAACTCGGCCTGTCGGATGATGAGCACCTCATGGGTGGCATTCAAAAAGTGATCGAGACCTATGGCCGGTCAGAGCGGAACAAGTACCGCGCCGTGGTCTATTACATGCTGGTCAAACATTTCGGCAAAGAGTCGGTCTACGGCTAATCGCCGGAAAGACTTACCAAAACTTTACCTCGGACGCGCGCTTGGTTAAGCGCGCGTTTCGTTTTTGATGGGGCTTTGACACAGTAGAAAGTTGAGAAATTCAATGACTTCTGCTATCAGTCTTATATCGGCTTGATGCGCTGATAAGAGTTTAAAGAACATGTGTGGTGGTTTTGGGAGCACATGGGGTGAGAAGGGTTCTGGCGGGGTGCCGGAACCCTTTTTCGTTTCCCAACCGTTAATTTTGGCCGGTCTTAGGGCCCGACCCTAGGGCGCAGTCTTACCCAAACCGCAGATAAGGTCCCATTCCGCTTCGGTCACAGGTTGCACCGATAGGCGGGAGTTTTTCACCAGCACCATATCCTCCAGCCGTGGGTCGGCTTTGATCGTATCAAGTGTCACAGGCAGGCTGAACGACCGCGCCGCTTTGATATCCACACATTCCCAACGCGGGTCATCGGTGCTGCTGTCGGGATGCGCTTCGGCGCAGACTTCGACGATACCGACAACCTCGCGGTCTTTCTGAGAGTGGTAGAAGAACCCCAGATCGCCAACCTTCATCTCGCGCATGAAGTTGCGCGCTTGATAGTTGCGCACGCCGTCCCATTCCTCGCCCGCATCGCCTTTGGCCTTCTGATCGGCCCAGCTCCATGTTGCGGGTTCGGATTTGAACAACCAATAGGCCATTAGCCGATCACCCGGTTCCAATGGGTCAGGGTCACGCTTTGGAACAGACCAGCCTTGGCATAGGGGTCATTCGCGGCCCAATCCTCGGCTGCGGCCATATCTGGCACATCCAGAATGATGAGCGAGCCGATCATGCCGCCTTCGGCATTCAGCAGCGGGCCAGCTTGGGCCACGGCATCGCTGGATTTGAGATAGGCCAAATGGTCGGGCCGGTTTTCCTGACGGATCGGCAGGCCATCGGCTTTGTCATGGGCGGTCAGGGCAACAAACATATCATTCTTCCTTTAGGGGGCGGGTCAGTAGTGATTTCATGGCGCCAGCCACATCTAACTGGTTGTCGAGCAGCCCGGCAACCGCACGTGTAATCGGCATATCGAGCGCAGCCTCGCAGGCAAGTGCATCCACAGCGCGCGCGGTGGCGGCTCCTTCGACCGTGGTCGACGGGTCGAACGGCGTGCCTTGGCCCAGCGATTGGCCCAGCCGGTAGTTGCGCGATTGCTCCGACGTACAGGTCAGCGTCAGATCGCCAAAGCCCGAAAGCCCGGCCAGCGTTGTCGGCTCCGCCTTCAGATGCGCGGCGAGGCGCTGCATTTCGGCATATCCGCGCGTCATCAGCGCGGCCCGTGCGCTTTCCCCCAGCCCCGCCCCGATCGCGGCCCCGCTCGCGATGGCGACGACGTTCTTCAGCGCCCCACCCAGTTCCGCGCCAATTGTATCCGTGGTGCGGTAAAGCCGCAGGTTCGCCGTGGTCAACTCCGCCTGCAGGTATTTGCCCGCCTTCGCATCCGCACAGGCCAAGGTCAGCGCGGTGGGCAGGCCTCGTGCGATATCGGCGGCAAAGCTTGGCCCCGTCAGGATCGCGGCCGTGGCATCGGGGATGGTTTGGGTGATCACGCTCACCGGTCCGACACCGCTGCTGAGTTCGATCCCCTTGCAGCAGGCCACCAGATGTTTCCCGTGAAGCGCGCCTTTGTGGTCTTCCAAGACACTGCGCAGCCGTTGCATCGGCACGGCCAGCAACAGGATCTTGGCCGCGCTCGCTTGGTCAAGGCTATCGGTTACCGTGAGCGTATCAGGGAAAGGGCACCCCGGCAGGCGTTTGGTATTCTCACGGCGCTTGGCCATATCCCCCGCATCGCGCGCCCAAAGCGTCACCGGCCCTTTGCCCGCCAGCGAGATTGCCAGCGCCGTGCCGAATGCCCCTGCGCCAAGGACGGAAACGCTCATGCCTTGGCCCCCTTCTTGCCACTGCCCAGCATCGAAGGCCGTGCGGTATCCAGCGGCCAGCGGGGACGTGCCGAGAGTGTCAGATCATCGGCCTCGCGCAGCGCGGCTTGCTCTCCAGCAGCGAAGGCGATCATCGCGGCGTTATCGGTGCAAAGCGCCAGCGGCGGAGCGACGAAACGCGCCTGCTGTTCCGCTGCAACAGTCTCTAAAGCGGCACGGATGGACTTGTTTGCCGCCACCCCGCCTGCCACACAAAGGCCCCGCGCACCCTCTGCTGGATACTCCGCAAAGGCGCGGCGGGTCTTATGGGCAAGCACATCGACCACGGCTGCTTGAAACCCTGCCGCCAGATCCGCCTGATCTTGTCGGGTCAGCCCGCCACGCTCTGCCACGGATTTATCGCGAGCGCGCAGCACGGCGGTTTTCAGGCCCGAAAAAGACATGTCGCAGCCGTCACGATCCAACAGCGGGCGCGGCAGGGCGAAGCGGTTGGGCTCGCCCTCTTGCGCGCATTTTTCAATCGAAGGCCCCCCGGGCTGCGGCAGACCCAACAGCCGCGCAACCTTGTCAAAGGCTTCGCCCGGCGCGTCATCAATGGTGCCGCCAAGACGGTCAAAACTCTCCGGGCCGCGCACAAGCAGGAACTGGCAATGTCCGCCCGACACCAGCAACATCAGATAGGGATAGGGCACATCATCGGTCAGCCGCGGCGTCAGGGCGTGGCCCGCCAGATGGTTCACCCCATAAAGCGGTTTGCCCGTCGCCGCCGAAAGCCCCTTGGCACACATTACGCCTGAGACAACTCCGCCGATCAGCCCCGGCCCCGCAGTGACGGCGATGGCATCGATCTGCGGCAGGCCGATCCCAGCCTCGGCCAAGGCCTCTTCGACACAGTGATCCAGTTTTTCCGCATGAGCGCGGGCGGCAATCTCGGGCACGACGCCGCCAAAGTCGGCGTGCAATTCGGTCTGGCCTGCCACGACAGAGGCCAGCACCGTGCCGCGCCCATCCTCGCCCATACGCACCACGGCGGCGGCGGTATCGTCGCAACTGCTTTCCAAACCAAGGATCAAGCGGGTCTGAGGCTGGGTAGAGGGCATGGGGGCTTTCCGTTGCAAGGCACCTGTACCGCAGGTAACACCGCTATCACGCGCAAACAATGCCGGAGCCTTGCGATGCCACAGCCAAGATTGCTTCTGACACGTCCACATCCCGGTGCCGCGCAGTTTCTGGATCGGCTCTCGCCCGCGCTGCGGGACGGGGCGGTGATTTCCCCCTTGATCGAGATTGCCCCGACCGGTGTAGAGGTCGATCTCGCGCCCTTCGCCGGGGTGATCTTTACCTCGGCCAATGGTGTGGCCCATGCGCCAAAGGGGGACGGGCGGCCCGCCTTTTGTGTCGGCCCGCAGACCACGGCGGCGGCAGCGAAAGCGGGCTGGCAGGCGCAGATGGCCGGACTGGATGCCCAAGCGCTGATCGCGACCCTCTTAGGCCAGCCGCAGATTGGCCCGCTCTTGCACCTTGCCGGACGCCATCGGCGGGCAGATGTTGCCGCAATTTTAGGCGCTTCGGGTCTGACCGTCGATGTTGCAACGGTCTATGAACAGAACCTTTTGCCGCTCTCCGCCGCGGCGCAAACCCTTTTAAATGGGCCAAGTCCTGTCATCGTGCCGCTCTTTTCCCCCCGCAGTGCACAGCATTTCGCCCGCGAGGCCAGTTGCACAGAGCGGGTCATCGCCCTGTCGATCAGCCCCGCCGCCGCGCAGGCGCTTGAAGCTCTGCCGCTCTATGCGCATGATGTCGCTGCGGAACCCACTGGCGAAGCCATGGCGGAGGCCGTTGAAAAACTTTTCCGCTGCACCACCTTGCCTTGAGGGGCATAGGTATGCCGGGTAAGCTCGCCACTGCGAGCGGATGATAGGTTCAGAATCGAAAGGCGTACGGCGTGGCAAAACCCAAAAAGACGGTCAGCAAAAGCGAAGCGGACAAGACCACGGCCGAACAGACGCCCCCTCAGGCGGATAAGGCAGTAACGGCGGAGAAAGCTGACGCGCCGAAACCATCCGAAACCGATGCCAAGGGTACGGACCCGGTGAAACCCGAGGCGCCGAAGACCGAAGATGTTAAACCGGATGCAGCGAAAGCCGAGCCCGGGAAAACCGACTTGGGCAAAACCGAGCCGGGCAAAACAACCAGCACTCTGCCCGTGCGGGACACTGCGCCCGCAGCGGAGAAAGCCACGGCGAAGCCGACCGCTGCAAGCGACGCGGTCAAGCGTGATGACAAGGCACCGGCTAAGGCGGAGAGCGCCTCTACCGCCAAAGATACGACACCAAAGACGCCCTTGCCCAAGGA
Organism: Sulfitobacter sp. HI0027; assembly: GCF_001634775.1. Lineage (NCBI taxonomy): Bacteria > Pseudomonadati > Pseudomonadota > Alphaproteobacteria > Rhodobacterales > Roseobacteraceae > Sulfitobacter > Sulfitobacter sp. HI0027. The sequence goes on along the minus strand of NZ_LWER01000172.1, from coordinate 119 downwards.
TGATCCTAAACCAACGTCCAGCGGCGTTGCGCCTAAGGATAAAACGGTTTCCCACGACAAACCAGCGACCGATCCTGCGCCTTCACGCGCGTCGGCAGCCGCGTCTAAGTCGGGTGACA